>NZ_OY775937.1:5107500-5141290 GCF_963675255.1 uncultured Desulfobacter sp. | reverse complement strand
AAAAAGAGAAGTCCCATGGATTTCACCCTGTGGAAACCGGCCAAACCCGGAGAGCCTTCCTGGGACAGCCCTTGGGGAAAGGGGCGGCCCGGCTGGCACATTGAATGCTCGGCCATGAGTTACGAATACCTTGGGGAAAGCTTTGATATCCATGGCGGAGGCAAGGACCTGATTTTTCCCCACCATGAAAATGAGATTGCCCAGAGCGAGGCTTCCTTTGGCGTCCCCTTTGTCAAATATTGGATACACAACGGATTTGTGGACATTAATAATGAGAAAATGTCCAAATCCCTGGGCAACTTCACTATGATTAAAGAGGTGCTGGCCAACTACAGTCCCGAAGTGATCCGCATGTTCCTTTTGTCCAAGCATTACCGTTCTCCCATTGATTACAGCGAGAACAGTATGCGTGAGGTGTCCGTGGGGCTTGACCGCATCTATGCTTTTCTGGAGCGTCTGGACAAGGCAGGCATTATCCCGGAAACTGCCGAAGGGGAACACGGTCCTTTATGGGCGGATATTGTTGAGGCGTTGAACGATGATTTTAATTCCGCAAAGGCCATGGCTGAAGTATTTGACGCAGTCAAGAAGGGCAATAAGCTGCTGGATGATGCCAATGACGCACCCGGGGAAAGTGACAGAAAACTGCTGGCCGGCATTTATGCAGATATCAGGTTTGCGTCAAAAATCCTGGGCATTTTTATGATGTCCGCGTCTGACTATTTTGCGGCCAAAAAGGACAGGGCCATGTCTGACCAGGATGTGGATCCTGCCATGATTGAGGCCCTAATCGCCGAGCGGGCTGCTGCCCGAAAGTCTAAAGATTTTGCCCGGGCCGATGAAATTCGGGACGAGCTTTTGGCAATGAAAATTGTGCTGGAGGACGGGCCCCAGGGTACAACCTGGCGTATTGAATAAGATTTCCGCAGGGCTGCCGCCCCGGCGTAAAAGCTATAATAAAAAAGCCCGGCATGGAGAATCAGGTATTCTCCATGCCGAGATTTTTTAATAAGGGGATCTGTCTATTTAGTGTTTTAATGACAGCCCTGTGTTTGGACGAAAAGTTGCCCAGGTGCAAGGCGCAGAAAAATTTGTAACCGGAGCAACTTTTTGGTTGTGAGACCCGATTTTATGATTTGGCAAATTTTTCTGCAACGCCGCAGATGGGTGACTTTTCGTCCAAACAATAGTTATCTTTTTGCTACTTTTGCCCAAGTATCCCTAAGCGTGACAGTGCGATTGAAAACTGGTTTTTCCGGCGTGCTTTCCTTTGAGTCCAGGCAGAAGTAGCCCAAACGTTCAAACTGGTAAACTGCCTCAGGTTCGGCTTTTTCAAGGCCTCTTTCCAGTTTGGCGTGTTCCAGAATTTCAAGGGAATCCGGATTGAGGTTTTCCACAAAATCCTGACCGTCTTTTTCGGGGTTTTCATCCTTGAAAAGCCTGTCATAAAGCCGGACCTGGGCATCTATGCAGTCCTGGGCATTTACCCAGTGGATGGTGCCTTTGACCTTTCTGCCGTCCGGGGCATTACCGCCGCGGGTTTCAGGGTCATAGGTGCAGATCAGTTCAACCACTTCTCCAGCCTCATTTTTAATGATCTCTTTGCAGGTGATCAGGTAGGCGGCCCGCAGGCGAACTTCCCGGCCCGGTCCTAAACGGAAGAATTTTTTGGGAGGATCTTCCATGAAATCATCCTGCTCAACATAAAGATGCTTTGAAAAATTGACTTCCCGTTTGCCTGCTTCCGGTTTCTTGGGATGATTCATGGCTGCCAGGGTTTCGGTCTGTCCTTCGGGATAATTTTCCAGGGTGACTTTCAAAGGTCGGATAACACCCATAACCCGGGGGGCATTTTCGTTGAGATCGTCTCTGAGGCAGGATTCAAGCAGGCCCATGTCAATGCGGCTATCTTTTTTGGATATCCCGATCACATCACAGAAATTACGGATGGCCGCTGGCGTATATCCCCTGCGGCGCATGCCTTCCAGGGTGGGCAGTCTAGGGTCATCCCATCCGGTTACTAAACCTTCGCTCACCAGACGCTGCAGTTTTCTTTTGCTTAACACCGTATAGTTGATATTCATTCGAGCAAATTCAATCTGTTGGGGATGGCAGGGTATGGTTATATTGTCCAGAATCCAATCATACAACGGCCGGTGATTTTCAAATTCCAGGCTGCACAGCGAGTGGGTGATCCCTTCTAAGGCATCGGAGATGCAGTGGGTAAAGTCGTACATGGGGTAAATGCACCATTTGTCCCCGGTGCGGGGGTGGGGTGCTTTTTTGACCCTGTAGAGTACCGGGTCCCTCATGGTAATGTTGGGGGAGGTCATGTCGATCTTGGCCCGCAGGGTGTGCTCTCCTTCATCAAATTCCCCTGCCTTCATCCGCCGGAACAGATCCAGGTTTTCCTCCACACTTCTGTCCCTGTACGGGGAGTTTTTGCCGGGTTCGGTGAGGGTGCCCCGGTATTCTCTCATTTCATCTGCGGACAGACTGCATACATAGGCTTTGCCCGTTTTAATCAGTTCAACGGCAAAGTCATGAAGGGCATCAAAGTAATCTGATGCATGTAGCGGGGTATCGTAGTCAAATCCCAGCCATTTGACGGTTGACATGATGGAATCTATGTAAATCTGTTTTTCCTTGGCCGGGTTGGAGTCATCAAACCGCAGGTTGCACTTCCCGTTAAACTGTTGAGCCATGTTAAAGTTCAGGCAGATGGATTTGGCATGGCCGATGTGCAAAAAGCCGTTGGGTTCCGGTGGAAAGCGTGTGACCACGCGACCGTTGTTTTTATTTTCGGCAAGATCTTCTTTGATAATGTTTTCAATAAAATGCCCTTTGGCGGTTTGTGTTTCCATTTATTTTTTTTCTTTCCAGATGGTTGTTAAAATTTAGTTGTAAAAAAAAAGTAATTTAGATGAATCTAAATATCATATTCGTATTACTCGATCATCAAGTTTTTAGAAAATTTGTTCAAATTAAAGGCGGAAATAATTTTTAACCGGAGGAATATACAATATATTTTGAGGATTAAAAATTTTTTC
This sequence comes from uncultured Desulfobacter sp., assembly GCF_963675255.1. Classification (GTDB taxonomy): domain Bacteria; phylum Desulfobacterota; class Desulfobacteria; order Desulfobacterales; family Desulfobacteraceae; genus Desulfobacter. The sequence goes on along the minus strand of NZ_OY775937.1, from coordinate 5,138,240 downwards.
CAACGCCGAAGTTGGGCAAATTAACAAAAACTTGATCATCAAATATTAAGGATTAAAGGATTTCGTATATTGGCCGGTTTTCAAAAGCACCAGGGTGCAGGCTTCTTGGACCTTGATTCCGGCGGATTTGAGTTTTTCATAGACCTGGGGGTTTTCCGTGCCGGGGTTAAAGATCACCCGTTGGGGTTTGATGTCCAGAATTTGATCAATAACCTTGTCCTGCCGGGCCGGGCCCAGGTACATGGTCACCGTGTCAATGGACTGGGGAACATCGGAAAGCGCGTGATAAACGGTTTTGCCTTCAATGGTTTCGTGTTTGGGTGCTACGGGTACGGGGGTGTGCCCGTATTCTTCAAGCATAGCCTGGGCCTGGTTGGAATATCTCTCCTTCAAGGGGCTTGCGCCTACCACGGCAACGGTCTCTTTTTTTTCTTCCATGGGGTTTGTATCTCCTTTGTGGTATAAATAACGTTTATATTTAAACACTAAGTATCTGTCTATAAAAGAGGAAAGTACAGAAAAAAATATGGGACTATTCAATCTCGTGTCTCCCTATGGCCCGGCCGGGGACCAGCCAAAGGCCATTGACTATCTGGTCCAGGGGGTAAAGGCGGATGAAAAATATCAGGTGCTTTTGGGGGTGACAGGGTCGGGCAAGACCTTTACCATGGCCAATATCATCAGCCAGGTGGAAAAGCCAAGTCTGATCATTGCGCCCAACAAAACCCTGGCAGCCCAGCTTTACAATGAGTTCAAGATGCTGTTCCCGGATAATTGCGTAGAGTATTTTGTATCCTATTATGATTATTACCAGCCCGAAGCGTATATCCCCTCGTCGGATACCTATATTCAGAAAGATTCTTCTATTAATGAACTGATCGACAAAATGCGGCACTCGGCCACCCGGAGCGTTCTGGCCCGAAAAGATGTGATCGTGGTGGCATCGGTTTCCTGTATTTACGGTTTGGGCGCGCCCGAGGAGTACCTGGATCTGCGGGTGACCTTGGACAAGGATATGGAGATCTCACGGGAGGATGTGATCCGCAAATTTGTGGATATCCAGTACACCCGCAATGACGTGGATTTCCACCGGGGCACCTTCCGGGTCCGGGGGGACCGGCTGGAGATTTTTCCGGCTTATGAGGAGGACAAGGCTGTCCGCATTGATTTTTTTGGGGACACCATTGAAGAGATCAGTGAAATTGATGGCCTGAAAGGTACGGTGATCAAACGATTTGATCAGATGACCATCTATCCGGCCTCCCATTACGTCACTAATAAAAAGACCCGGAAGCAGGCAGTGAAACGTATTGTGGCCGAACTCAAGGAACGCCTGGCCTTTTTGAATGACCAGAATATGCTGGTGGAAGCCCAGCGCCTGGAGGAGCGCACCCGGTACGATCTTGAGATGCTGGAGGAGATCGGGTATTGCAACGGCATTGAAAATTATTCCCGGCACCTGACAGGTCGTGCGCCGGGCCAGCCACCGCCCACGCTTCTGGATTATATTGATCAGGATTTCCTGCTTTTTTTTGATGAAAGCCATATTTCGGTCAGCCAGCTTGGGGCCATGTACAAGGCGGACCGGTCCAGGAAGGAGACCCTGGTTAAGCACGGGTTTCGTCTGCCGTCTGCCGTGGACAACCGGCCGTTGAAATTCGAGGAGTTCAAGGGATTAGTGCCCCGGACCATTTTTGTGTCTGCCACCCCCGGGGACTATGAGATGGAAAAAGCAGGAGTCCGGGTGGCTGAGCAGATTGTCAGGCCCACGGGCCTGCTTGACCCTCCAGTGGAGATAAGGGATGCCAAAACACAGGTTGATGACCTGTACCAGGAGATCCTCAAACGGGTGGAGGCCCAGGAGCGGGTGCTGGTGACAACACTGACCAAACGCATGGCAGAGGATCTTACCGATTACTATTCAGATCTGGGTATCAAGGTAAAATACCTGCATTCGGACATCGGTACGGTGGAGCGTATTGATATTATCCAGGATTTGCGAAGAGGCCTGTTTGATGTGCTCATTGGCATCAATCTGTTGCGCGAAGGCCTGGATATCCCGGAAGTCACCCTTGTGGCCATTCTTGATGCGGATAAGGAGGGTTTTTTGCGCTCCTTTCGTTCCTTTATTCAGATTTTTGGCCGGGCTGCCCGCAATGCCTATGGCCGGGTCATCATGTATGCGGAAAAAGAGACTGGCTCCATGAAAAAGGCCCTGGGGGAGACCCGCCGCCGCCGCAAGATCCAGGAGGCGTATAACCAGGCCCACGGCATTACACCGGCCAGCATCAGCAAAAAGATCAATACCTTTGATTATACTATGGCCGACATGAATGCCAATTCAGTGGAAGCGGCCGTGAATGAGGAACTCAAAGCCTACGATGCGGATGAATTGAACCTGGAAGATGTGATCAGAGACCTTGAGATAAAAATGAACGAAGCGGCAGAAACCCTGGAATTCGAGCAGGCCGCACAATATCGGGACAAGATCCGGGAATTGAAAAAGATTAAAACAGCCTATTCATGATCCGTGACAAAATGGCATGGCTTTGAAATATATAAAAATATTATTTATTATTTCAAATAGATAGCGGCTGAATCAAAAATAAGACCCCAAAACGCGACATGAGCTTTGATTTATAAGCAAAGAGATGATGAGTCAAGAGCAGACTTGACCCTTTTGACGGATAATTGGGCTACCGACTTAATTTGAGTCCGTATGCCATCTTGCTCTTAATCATGCTCGTGCTCTTGATCGAAATAATACTGCGAGCAAGAGCATGATTAAGAGCACGAGCAAGAAAAAAGCAGGCAGGAAAGATAATACTTTGTTAAATTTAGAATTGCTGTGGACAAAAGGTTCAGCAACTTTTAATCTGTGCTTTTGAATAAAAGGTGTTATTATTTTGTTTATAATTCTCAGCCCGATAATTTTTTTGCTTAGACGTTGACTTTTTCAAATATTGGTGATCAGATCAAAATTTAATCGGATGACAGATTATATTCAAATTAACTTATATTCAAATTAACGTGTCTAACTTTCCTGATTTTTCCCTTTTGGGGTTTAGGAATTGGAAGTTTACTATGTATATAAGTTATGACCGAGACGCTTGTCAATGAAGGCGTTGACTACTTTTGTTAGAGTCTATTTAAAAATCAGGGGGGCGGCGCGAAATCCCATGAGAACGATGAGCAATTTTCATAAATTTTCTGTTAATAGGCAAGTTATTGACCGAAAAATTGGGGCCGTTCTCATGAGATTGCAACCGATTCATCAATTTTTAAATAGGCTCTTAATAGTCATCTGTCAGAGTCATTAAAAATGCTTCTATATTTTCAAGATCTTCCTGTGACAAGCCCAGGTTCCCAACGTCTTCTGACAGGTTGTCTGGCACTTCCGGGGCAAAATCGCTGCGATTGTTGATAAACTGCAGCATTTCCATAAGGGTTGGAAACAGCCCGTTATGGGAATAAGGGGCTGAAAGCGCGATATTTCGCAGGGTTGGGATTTTAAATTTCCCGTTTTGGGCGTCATCGTCAACGACAGGGCCCAAACCCAAATCCGCTCCTTCCGATGGAATTTCCGGGTTTGCCGGAACACCGAGATTTGCGTACTTGTAATTGGTAAAAAGTGGTGCTTCCGCCCCAAACGCCGCTGTCGTTGAATGACATGAGGCGCAATTGGCCTCGAAAAGAACCTGGCCGGCCTGTTCCACATCGGAAAGCTGTGCCACATCGAACTTTGAAGAGAATTTAGTCACGTCGGTGGAGCGTTCAAATGCGGCTATCGCTCTGCCGAAGTTATCATATGCGGCTTCCGCGTCTTCAAGTGATCCAGATCCGAAAACCGTGATCCACAAGTCAACGTAATCTGAATCATTAATCACATTAATCACTGTCTGTTTATCCGGCATGCCCATTTCAACAGGATTCAAAGGCGGTCCCTGAGCCTGTTCAGATAGAGGGTCTCCCAGTACCCAACCAGCTGCTCGGCCATCCCAAAACATCCCGCCGACCCATTCGCCGGACGTCTCTTCTAATATCGGACTATACCCGGCATAAGCAGCGGAAGGGGCATTCCGCCCGCCTTTGCTGACACCGTCGGCACCTGTTGAAACAAAATTGGCATAGGGATCCAGGTGATTGGTGATATCCGCAAATCCACTGAAATGGTGATGGCAGTTACGGCAGGACTGGGTGCCGTTAAATGACATATTTTTGTCGTTATAAAGCTTCATCCCAAGTTTTTCCATATTGGGATCAACGGGCGTGCCGCCGGCAGCCCAAGCCGCCGAAATCAAAAATATGGAACTTATCAAAATACCTGTCAGTTTTTTCATCATGTTGTTCTCCTTTTAATTTTTTTTGGATGTGAAAGATCCGCCATGGGACGGAATAAATGACTGATAAAAAATATTCTGCGGGCTTGTAAAGTCACCTCCTTTCGTTTGTTTAAAAACAATGCCGTTAATACGACAGCGACACTTTCGAAATCGCCCCTGTCGATGGATCATTTTATGCTCTAAATCAGCTAAAATGTGGTGATTTTCCATTCCTTTTTGTGTGAAAAAAGATAAGTGTCGCTGTAGTATTAAAAACCTTAGGTTTTCGAAAAAAATGACAGTTATTTTATAATAAAGACCGTGTAACATACACAGATTTTTAAATTTTCGTTGTGTCTTGAGCCTGGGTGTTGATAGACCGGATCAGCCTATGGCTCTTAGTTTCAATCATGCTGCTTCTTGTGTTTTTCATTTTGACAATCCCCAAACGAAATCAATTCAAGGCGGTTTCTTCTTTTCCTGTTAGGGGCTCGGAAAAAATTAATACTACAAATTTTGCGCCGAATTTTTAAATACACTTTTCGTCCAAGAATCGGCAAGTGCCTAATCGTTTTTGAGAATTGATTCGGAAGCCTTGCTTTACAGGGACGAATTCAATCGGGTGCAATTCAATAATTTAGATTTTGGCCTGATCACGGGTATTCTGCATAAAAAGTCAAAATGTGACATTCATAACCACTTGATTTTATAGAACCTGAATTTTATGATTTCTCTGTTATGTTGCCAAAAAGTATCAAATTTAAATTATTGAATTGCACCCAATTCAATCTTTTGGTCGGTCAAGGTCTTGATTAACTGTATCATCTCTCCTGTGATCCGTCCCAGGCGGGAAAGCTCAGAAACCAACAAGCGATCATTTGATTTTAAATTAAAGATAAGCTCATTGATTCGCCAGCAAGCCAAAGTCACGCCCGGAAGACGTGGCTTTGGCCTGCTGCCTGTGGAGAATGGCTAAGCGCAAGTCATACCATTTTTTAGTTTTTTAACCCAGGCAGGAGCCGTCTCTTTTCCGATCGCCGTTCCCCCCACCTCTTCTGTTGCCTTTTTGGTTCTGATTTGCGGCCATATCAAATGCTGCATCCTGGTTCATGAGGAAGCTTTGACAGGAGCCGTCTCTTTTCCGATCGCCGTTCCCCCCACCTCTTCTGTTACCTTTTGGGTTCTGATTTGCGGCCATATCAAATGCTGCATCCTGGTTCATGAGGAAACTTTGGCAGGAGCCGTCTTTTTTCTGATCAGGATCTCTGTCTCTTTTCTTTTCTTGATCCGCCGCCAATGCCATACTAACGCTAAAAATACATGCCATAAGAATCGTCAAACTAACTTTTACAGTTTTTGTCATTTTAATTTCTCCGTAACTTTTTGTTTTTTTAACAGGTACAACCCTTGAAAACTCTATAATGGACGCCATTTTTGCTGGGCATCCATAAGGCAATAGACTATAATCTCCTTTCTTTTTTAGTTTCCTGAATTTTTCCCAACTCTGTTATCACAAAAGACGTTTTCGTTCTTATCCACGAAGTTAAGATTTTTACCGGACTTGCAAACTGAACGGCATTCATTACCATTTCCCTTGCCGCTGGCTTCATGTGCAAAAGAAAGACCCATGAAAAAACATGAACACACAACGTCCATTTTTGAATAAATTTTCACTTTTATATCCTCCTTATGGTATTTCGCTGCCTTTTGTTTTTAATACGTAAGAGGGATAATTTTTCTTTCATTTTTTTGTTTAAAAAAAAGGACAACTCATTTTGAGCTGTCCTTTCTATTTAGATAGAGCTTGTTGAAAAACTGATGAATCAGCGGAATTCATACTGACACTTACCTCCTCGATGTCTTCGTCCTTCCCATGGCCTTATTTCATCCGCGATGAACAAACTTTTATTTTCCCTATGGCAAATAATTTTTATTTTGAGATTCTCAACAGGCGTAAGTCCACCCTTCCAGGTTGCATGGGTAATATCAATCAATACGTTATTGCCAGCCAAATCTTCAATTTGTATTTTTTGCTCGGAAATGACTTTGTTGATTTTCCCGGCAAGCAGACCATGTTCGGGTGACATCCATACTTTATGTTTGTACTCCTCCAGTGCTTTATAAAAGGGTACTTTGTCTTGAAATATTGTTTCTATTCTCTCCGGCGCTGGGGTTAAAGAACAAAGCCCTCCACCTATAATTGAAAGGATAATGCTTCCTGAAACAATCCATAGCGTGTTGTATCGGTATCCTTGCTCCGTATGACGAAAGTAATAATAAGCAAATCCCGTAAATCCTGCCATAAACACCAGCCAGAAACACGGAATGGTCAATAAAATAAATTCTAACAAACTGTGTCTGAGGTGTTGATACAGGTCCCATTCGGCATGCTTTAACTGGAAAAGTGCAATACCGGTAGCAATACTTCCAAACAGGACCGAAAAAGAAAAAAAAGTCCATATTATGGAACGCTTAAAAAGAAAACAGCATTTTGGATAGGGACGTATATTATCTTGTTTAATTCTCTGCAGTATCTTTTTACTTATGTCTGTCATATTACAATTTATCCATTCAGTTCATATTTTACGGCCAATTTTTTAAATTTTGATTTTGCCCGGTTTACAAGGGTCGCAATAGTCCCTTGAGGTTTTCGAAGAATATCGCTCATCTCTTTATAACTCTGATCTTCAAAGTAACGGAGGATAAGTATTTCCCTATATTTATCCGGAAGTTCGGCGAGTGCCGTTCTTATTGTTTCAGTCTTTTCTTTTGATATATATTTCTCATGAATATCAAAGGTATCATAAATGAGTTCCGGCAGGCCATTGTCATCGTTTCCCATATCCAAACTGATTGTTTTTGAATGAGATTTGTTTTTACGGTAATTATTTATCACTTCATTGTGGGCAATTCGATAAATCCAGCTTGAAAATGATAATTTAGGATTGAAGCCCTTCAGATTTTTATATACTTTGATTAATATTTCCTGAAGTATATCTTCGGCCCCTTTTGGGTTTATATTGGTTATCTGCTTAATATAACGTAATATTTTAACATCATATCTTTTCATCAGGCAATAGAAGCTCTTTTCATCTTTCAATGAAAGTCGAACCAATTGCTCGTCTGTCAGGCTTTCGTATCTTATCATAATTTCAATTCAAATAAACCTTGCAAGAATTTTCGTGATTTCAATGCCGGGGAGTTGACGTGGAATACCGTTGTAACGAATAGAAGATTCCCGTTTTCCATTATTAGGTGTAACAAATCGGAATAAAAAAAGCCCAGGGCTTGGAATAATTCTAATTCTGGGCTCTGATTATACGTTACTACGTTAGCTCCTGGACTCACATTATACGTTAATAGGCTCGGAATAATCAATTCGGGCTTGGAATTATTCAGGCCGTTACAATTATATGAGGCAAGGTCAACAGGAGTTTGCTGGTTGACCTTATCACAGAACCTTTTTCCCTAAATTTTTCAATTCAGTTGCCTTAGCTTAGAGTCTGTTTAAAAAATACCACAGAGTAGTACGCTGTGAGTTTGAATTTGATAAGAAATGGTAACAATTTACTGTACAGCAATTAAAATCAAGAAATAAAAAATGCCAAACTACCACAATCTGGCAATTTAAAACAGGTTCTTACAAATCTATTCTGGGGGAAAGTATCTGTAAAAGGTTGTACGACCAATTCCTAAAGCTTTAATTAGAATTTCGTGAGAGAGCCTTGATGGATCTGATTAAAAGGCTGAAAAAGCCTGTGGCCATGTTTATTGACGAGGCTCATAACCTCCGCCATAAAACCCTGGTTGGGTTGAAACGCATCCAGGAGGTCGTGCAGGAAGCAGAGTCTCTTTTATCCATTATTCTAATCGGCCACCCCAGATTAAGCATTGATTTTGGCCGACCATCCATGGAAGATATCGGCGGGAGGGGCGCTGCTTTTCAGATGAATGGAATTCAAGGATTTGAAAAAGAATACATTGATTGGTTATTGAGCCAATGCATCTCTTTAGAAGGGTGTTGAAATCGAGGTTTCATTTTGACTATTATCTATTGTAAAATCAATGTGTTATCTAAAAACAACGCTTTTAGGGTTAACCTATTGATTTTATTTCAAAAGAAGTGGTCGATTTCAACACCCTTTTTATATGAGAATTCGACCGATGTGTTTACACCGGATGCCATTACATTTATGGCAGAGAAATTTATGTCCTTGGGCGTGGTTGGGCGTGGGCCGGGCTCGCGTAATTATCTGAAAAATTTAGAAATATGTCCTGAATAGCCCTTGGTTTTGGCCTTAAACCAGCAATTTAAGGCCCCAAATCTGGTATTTAAGAATTTTTTATATGAAACACTCCCCCGTAAAGAGGGAATAATATTCCGTTGGTTTATGGTTTTTATTCCACAACACTTCATTAACATTACAAATTAAAGGTATCAAATCGATAAATCTATCTCATTTTGGGTAACAATTTAATTAAGCACAGAAGGCAACTTTTTAAATCATCAGCGGCGGTCGGTTTATCCTATAAAAGTTTTATATGCGTGGTACCTCCTGATGGAAGTCCAACAGTTCGTTGTACAAAAAACCGACCAGTCATGTTATATTCGCGCTCTAAGGCTTCATTTCAACATCCGACTTTTTATTGCTGAATCAAAAATCTATTGTCTTCTATACTCCTCTAATCAACATCCGTACAAAACATTTTGATAAAGTCGATTAACCTTCACACGGTACAAGTTTCATCCCTAACTCATCAGCCTTTTTTGCCAAATTTTTCAACATCCTTTGCTTGTTGGGCTTGCTTAAGTATTCTTCTCCGAGGTCTTTATATCTGTCTCCATTTTTGATGATGTTGTAAATGGCTTTTGCAATTCTATGTGCTATGGCAACAATCGCTTTTTTGGCACCTCGTCTGGATTTGAGTTTATAATACTTGGCTTTGTAATATGAGCCCTTCGTCTTGATCGCGGCCCAAGCGACTTGGACTAAAATCGTTTTGAATGGATGATTTCGAACCGCGTTCCGGCCACTTTTCCTTTTACCTGCGCTTTCATTATTTCCAGGGCACAATCCGGCCCATGCAACAAAAGCGACCATGTTTTTAAAATCATCCAATGTGCCCCCGACTTCTCCAAGAATGGATTGTGCTGACTTCTTATCGATCCCGGGAACTTCATCTAATCTTTCCAGTAAATTTTCATGATCACGGGTAAGTATTTCCAATCTGGCATTAATCTGTTCAATTTGTCTTTGAAACATCTCGATGGCCTCCATCATGCCAATTAGTTGGAATCGATGATGATCTTTAAAATATCCATGGAGGCTTAGATACAATTCAGGGATTTTCTTTTTAAGACTGCCTTTTGTGCATTCCTGAACTTTTTCCAAAGTCACTTCATCGTTTTTGCATAACAAATCAATGAGATTCAAACCGGTAAGCCCGAACAAATCAGAAACGACCGAATCAATTTTAATATTTGCCATGATAAATAATTTATGAACCCGTCGCTTATAATCAGCGAGAGATTCTGTATATATCTTTCTCAATCGGCTTAATTCGCGCCATTCACGGACATGTTCGGGGGGAATAAAACTACCCCTTACCAACCCATGACGAAGCAGTCCGGCAAGCCATTTACTGTCACAGATGTCTGTTTTTCTGCCGGGAACATTTTTAATATGCCGGGCATTCACCAAAACAACCTCCATCGTATCTTCTATGGTGTTATAAACCGGATGCCAATATACCCCGGTACTTTCCATTGCCACTACAGGGCAACTATTTTCAATCAACCATGTTTTCATTTTTTTCAAATCTTGAGTAAATGATGAAAATTCCCGGATCTCATGTTGTTCTTTCCCATTATCATCAACAGTGATTAAACAGGCCGAAATTTTGTCTTTATGGATATCCAAACCACAACAAATTGGGTGAACGATTTGGATTAATGTGCTATTCTTTGCTCTCTTGGTCATGACTATCCCTTTCATTTTAGTTTGGCGATTAAAAATTTGGATAGTTATGACCATTTTTCAAATTTTGCAAGTGTTTCATGCTTCGTTGTGTCCGCTAGGACATGGGGGTTATATGAAAGAACTAAACTAACCAGTTAGTTTCTTTCATGATTTGTTGTGGCCTAACCTCGGTAGAAGACCAGGTCGGCCATGGCCGTTATTGAGAGAATAACGCTGAATTAGTAAGCGGACTAAGCTCCATCCAACCAAAAAATGCACCGGATAAACCGGTGATTTTTGTCGTTCACGATGGCTCTGGCGCCGTAAACCGCGGTGCTGACTTCGTCCAGTACCGCGATTAGTTGCAAATAGAAATAGGTTGATCAACCTATGTGCGTAAGCATTGACGATCGACTTGAGTCTCATAATTTACGGCTGTAAATGTTTACACCCCTTGAAAGGATCCGTTTCGTAACAAGGTATCGGGGCATTCATACCTCTTCCTTCAATTAAAGTGGCACGTGGGCTGAGTTGATTGATTTTATATTTTTGCGTCGTGAGACGGTTGGTTCCTATTTTTCGTGGACTTAGGCCAGATTATATGATTTGGTTGACGAAATCCTTCATCTTCACTCCCCATAAAACTTGCGACGGTCGAAAACCAATGGAGTTATTTGTTCACTTCTCTCGGCGAATCTGCAAAGCAAGGATTTGATCCTGTGACACTATTGAGCGATGACAAGCAGCAAAGTAGTTTCCTTGACAAAAGACAGGGGCTTAGCCTAAAATGAAAGCTCAACAGGGTTGAATCTATATCATTTCAATAATTATATTTAACACATAGGCTTTCACCAAAAAGTCTGCTAACGCGTGCCCTTTGAGTCGCTCATATTGATTTTTAGTCATGCGTGAAGAATCATTAATTTAAGATGGGGTGACAGCATGATGAAAAGCGTGAATTTAAACCAAAAACTTTTGACGATTGGGGTTCTGCTGACGGTTTTACCCTTAATGGCAGTGTTTGGTTTTGTGTTTAAACAGAATTCAAAAAGCACCGAACTTGCCAGAACAGAAAGCATCAAGATGGCTGATGTAGACCTTGAGCACATTGTAGATGGGATATATGCCCTTGCCAGATCACAGCAGGAAGTGATCGAACAGAACATTGGATATGCGTTGAACGTCGCTGAGAATTTGTTGAGCAAGGCTGGGGGGTTAAAGATTGATACGGCCACTGAGAAATGGGAGGCGATCAATCAGTATACGAAAAAGGCCGTTTTCGTATCCCTGCCAAAGATGTATGCCGGTGACGAATGGCTGGGCAAGATCAGCCGGAAAGATCTGACAGCTCCACTGGTGGACGATGTTTTAAAACTTGTTGGAACGACCTGCACGGTGTTCCAGAAAATGAATGAACAGGGTGATATGTTGCGGGTGGCCACAAATGTCATTAAAACCAATGGAAACCGTGCCATTGGTACCTATATCCCTTCAGTCAATCCAGATGGATCTCCAAATTCTGTAGTTTCCAAGGTGAAGCAGGGCCAGACTTATGTCGGCAGGGCCTACGTGGTCAATGGATGGTATATAACCGCTTATAAGCCCATGTATGATGAGCAAAAGCAGCTTGTAGGTGTGCTCTATGTTGGAATTCCACAGGAAAGCACCACCACCCTTAGGAATGAAATTATGAACAAGGTGATCGGTAAAACCGGTTATGTGTATGTTCTTGACACCAAAGGAAATTATGTTATTTCCCAGCATGAAAAACAGGCCGGTCAAAATATTTTAAGTTTAAAGGATAACGCTGGCAGATACTTTGTTCAGGAGTTGATTGACAAAGCCAAGCAGCTAAATGAGGGTGAGGTTGCCGGGCACACGTACCAATGGGAAGATCCTGAGGATCAAAGGGTTAAAATCAAAAAGGTTAAATTTGCTTATTTTAAAAAATGGGACTGGATCATAATTGCGGGCAGTTTTGAAGAGGAATTTATGGAGTCTGCTTATAAAATTGCAGAAAATTCAAGGAAAAACAATTACACTTTTGTGATAATTTTGGGAATCTCCACATTACTGGCTGTGGTGGTTTGGTTTTTTATGGCCCGAAGAATTTCACGGCCGATCAATGTAATCATTGGCAGCCTGAACAATGGTGCCGAATCTGTGGCGGTTGCTTCCAAGCAGATTTCATCTTCCAGTCAGCAATTGGCAGAAGGTGCTTTCCAACAGGCAGCATCTGTTGAGGAAACCAGTTCTTCCATGGAAGAAATTGCTTCAATGATCCGGCTTAATTCCCAAAATGCCGGTCAGGCAGATTTGCTTACAAAAGAAGCCAGTAAAGTCATGGCAGAAGCAAACCAATCCATGGTCAGGCTGATTCAGTCAATGCAAGAGATTTCAACAGCCAGTAAAGAAACCGGAAATATCATTAAAAACATTGATGATATTTCATTCCAGACCAATCTTTTGGCGCTTAATGCTGCTGTTGAAGCTGCAAGGGCCGGCGAATCCGGAGCCGGTTTTGCTGTGGTGGCTGACGAAGTCAGAAACCTTGCCATGCGTGCGGCAGATGCGGCTAAAGAGACGGCCGGTCTTATTGAGACTACACTGAGCAAGATTTCAGACGGCAGCGACCTTGTCAAACAGACCAATGAGACTTTCAAAGACGTTTTCCAGAGCTTTGAGACTTTCGCAAATCTGGTGGCTGAGATATCTGAATCATCGAAAGAACAGTCAGAGGGGATAGAGCAAGTAAACAAGGCCATTTCAGAGATTGATCAGGTGGTCCAGCAGAATGCGGCCAATGCTGAGGAATCTGCTTCTGCATCAGAAGAGATGAATTATCAAGCCAAGCAACTCAGACAGACTGTGGGTGATTTAAACAAGCTGATATCCGGCGATAAAGCGACTGGCTAAAGGCACAGCAGCAGAGACCCGGATTGTGGGAGCCGGACGTCATCCTCCGGCTGCCGAAACAAAGCGATTGATTTCCTTTTTTATCAACGTCTTTCCGGTATCAACAATATCATTGTGACCGCAATGTTCGATTTCAAACAGTTCTGCATCTGATCTAAAATGCTTAACCTGTTGTCTGGCAAATTTGATGGGGATAATATCATCCTCAATCCCGTGAAAAAGAATCGCAGGGGTGGTGGTTTCAGATGCCCAGACCGATGCTTCAAACCGGTGTCTCAACAGATATTGAACCGGAAGCCACGGATAGTGGTGCCTGGCGACATCAACGATGGCTGTGTAGGCTGAAATTAGGATAAGCCCGGATACCGGCGTCTGTGAGGAAACCCATGTGGCAACACCGGTGCCCAAGGACTCCCCCAAAAGAAAGACAGGAAGATGGCGATCGTTCCTGGTTTTGATCTCCTTGTTTTTGATTTCTTTGACCAGCATCAGTGCCTGTTCAAGGATTGTCTTTTCACCCGGTTTCCGGTTGTCTCCCCCGTATCCGGGATATTCGTATAACACCACATGGGATTTCAGACCGTTCAACAGATCGAAAAAATAAGTTCGGTCACAGGCGTTCCCGGCATTGCCGTGGAAAACGATGATCCAGCTTTCAGCAGATGCTGTTCGTTTTAAATAATACCGAATCCCATTTGAGCTAACGGCCTCTGCCCCGTATCGTTCCATCTGACGGCAATCTCCAAAGGCCTGACCCATGGGGAAAAACAGCATTTTTTCCTGGAAAAAGTAAAGTGCCGTCACGATCATACCATAGCAGGATAGCGCCATGGCAATTATTTGAATGACCAGTTTCATATCACCTCCAGTGCAAACGCATTTGCCCTGTCCCAACTGGGATGCGCAGTTGTAAAGTTTCAATTCCCTTGCTATAATATTTTGATAATACATGTAATATTTGAAATCTACCTTTTAATGCTTTAAATTTTAATAACTATGAAATTGGAAATTTCATTATGAAAGCCATGATCCTGAAAAAACTTGGTCTTTTTGCTGAAAACCAGACGCCTCTGGATTTGGTTGATCTGCCCGTTCCTGTTCCAGGAAATGACGAAATTTTGGTTAAAGTATCTGTTTGCGGGGTCTGCCATACTGAACTGGATGAAATTGAAGGCAGATCTGCACCACCCGTTCTGCCTGTTATTTTGGGACACCAGGTGGTGGGACAGGTTGAAACGGCCGGTAAAAATGTTAAAGGTTTTCAACTTGGTGACCGGGTTGGGATTGCATGGATTTATTCAGCTTGCCGGACATGTGAATTCTGTCTGGCCGGCAATGAGAACCTGTGTAAGGATTTTAAGGCCACAGGGAAGGATGCCAATGGCGGGTATGCAGAATATATGGTCATTCCAGAACACTTTGCCGTTCCTGTTCCGGATGGGCTTAAGGATACGGAGACTGCGCCACTTTTATGTGCAGGTGCAATCGGGTACCGCTCTTTGAGATTAACAGGGCTTAAGAATGGTCAGAATATCGGGCTGACCGGGTTTGGTGCTTCGGGTCATCTGGTATTAAAGCTGGTCAGGTTACAATATCCTGATGCAAAGGTGTTTGTTTTTGCCAGAAATCCTGTAGAGAGAGAATTTGCAAAAGAGCTTGGGGCTGTCTGGGCCGGGGATACGGCAGAAGCGTCACCGGAACTGCTGGACTCTGTTATTGACACCACACCGGCCTGGAAACCGGTTGTTGAGGCAATGAAAAACCTTAAACCCGGCGGACGGCTGGTCATCAATGCCATCAGGAAAGAAGAGATGGATAAGGATTACCTTTTAGAACTGGATTATCCAGCCCATCTTTGGATGGAAAAAGAGATCAAGAGTGTGGCCAATATCTGCCATAAGGATGTCGTAGAATTTTTAACCCTGGCTGAGCGGTTTGGCATCCGGCCGGAGGTTGAGGAATTTGCACTTGAAGAGGCGAACCAGGCCCTGGCAGCGCTGAAAAAAGGGACCATCAGGGGAGCAAAGGTCTTGAAAATAGGCTGATCTGGGAGTTGAAATAAATTAGCCTTTTTGTTTTACTTTTAACTCTGCTGTGGTACCCTTTTTATGAGTTTATAAGCGGTTTTTGTTGCTTCATCTCAATCATTGAGTTCATATACAATATCAGGAGTGTCTATGAGTAGTGACGTTAAAAAACTTATCCATAAGTATATGCCTGATTCCCCAATGTCCCGTTTTGGGAAGATTTTCACTGATTCGACTGAATTTATGAGTATTGATTACAGTGATGTCATGAAACTTGGAAATGAGCATTTTCTTGTACTTAAAAATGAGCAGGAGCGCCGATTTGGTTTGGTTGACCCGAAATATTGGGTAAAGCGCGTTAAGCATCTTGAATCCGGTAAGTCTCAAATTTTAAAATTAGCCTTTTATGAAACGTTTCCAATGCATATTGGGCCGTTCGAAATTAAGTGTTTTAGAAGTCCTCGTAAAGAAGCTAGAATCTTAGATCTTGTTAAAGGGGACGTGCGTTTCATGCAGGGATATTCTAAAGATGACGTAGCAGGAAATAATGTCAGGGTCTTGGATATCATTCGCGGAAAGCGGCTTGACGTTGTGGTGCACGATATCCCGGTCGATCATAAAACGTATTTTTATGAATATTTTCCTGATATACTTGAGAAGTTTATGGGTGCCTGCGAAGCAATCGGTTTTTTGCACCGCCACGATGAAAAACATGGTGATGTCCGGCGTGATCACTTGTGGGTTGAAAGTGGAACCGGAGAATATCGGTGGATCGACTTTGATTATGCGTTTGAGCTTTACGAAAATCCCTTCGGTCTGGATCTTTTCGGATTAGGAAACATTCTTGTCTATCTTGTCGGTAAAGCAAATCTTACTATGCAGACGTTGCTGGAACTTGGAACAGAAAATTCTATTCTAAATACACTGAATTCAGATGATTATTCTGTAGTTATAGGCAACCGTGTCGTTAATGTGAAGAAAATATATAATTATATTCCAAATTCATTAAATAATATCTTGATGCATTTATCACCTTCAAGTTCGGTTTTTTATGAGTCGGTAGATGAAATACTGGTTGATATGAATAAAAGTTTAAAAGAGATTCGGTCTTTATAATGTCTAATTCAACAGGGGGGTGAAATTATGACGCTTAATAAGATTCTTGTAGCATTTGATGGATCTGAAAATTCTTTCAACGCGGTTGAATATGTAGGTGATATAGTGAAGCATTACCCCATATCCCGAGTTTTAATTCTTTATGTCGAAAGGCTTCCGGATAAGGATCTTTACCCTGATGATGAAACTTGGGTCAGTCAGTGTAAAAAAAATGAAGTTGAGATGACTGAAAAGCTGTCATTGGCAAAGCAAACTCTCATAAAACAAGGCGCACCTGCTGATGTTGTGGCTGATCAATATTTTGCCAGTTGCAAATCGCCATTTCATGATACGGATATATGTACTACCGGACGCAGTATCGGTATGGATATTTTGAGGATCAGGGAAGAAGGAAATTACGATACCGTTGTAATCGGCAGGCGCGGAGTGACCAAAGCTGAAGAGTTTTTGTTTGGCTCGGTTTCGACAAAGGTCGTTCAATCCGCTGCTGATTGTACCGTATGGGTTGTAAACTGAGTTTTTAGGCAGAAAGTGATCAATCAATAATGTCAAATTTACGAACAGGCCGACAAAAATATTATAATATTTTTTCTCATTTTTATGATCTTTTTATAAAACTTCATTCTCATAATTATGGAGAAGAGACTCGCAAATTCCTGGTAGATTCAGCTCAATTGGATAAAAAGATTCACCCCAGGATGCTGGATATATGCTGCGGTACAGGATCTGTTGTGCTGGCGTTTGCCAAAAAATCCGCTGATATTCAGACTGTTGGGTATGATTTTTCCCTTGGTATGCTGCATAAGGCAAAACAAAAAGATTTATCCGGTCGAACTTTTTTTATTAACGGGGATGCGGCAAGACTGTCCTTTGGTGATGATTGTTTTGATGTTGTCTGCTGCTCCCATGCATTATACGAGTTGAAAAACCAGGTGAGGACAAAGGCGCTTTTAGAAATGAAACGGGTCGTTAAGCCAGACGGGTTGGTATTGATCATGGAGCATGAAGTGCCGCGGAAACGATTCATAAAAATGCTCTTTTATATCCGGATGCTGTCAATGGGGCCAAAGGATTCCCAGGAATTCGTAAAGCAGGGTACTGCCCCATTTGAGAAAATTTTTGACAATGTTACTTTGTCACACACGATATCAGGTAAAAGCAAATTAATCATTTGCCGCAAAAAATAAGGAAAACAGCAGTGCAAGCAGGCATTGTTAAGAAGGCAACCACAGCATGAAGATAGATATTATCGGAGCCGAATCATTAGGCGTACGAGGGTTGTGTTGTTTTGTTACAGTGGGCGAACAAAAAATTCTTATTGATCCCGGGATCGCCCTGGGATTCCTTCGTCATGGTCAGGCTCCGCACCCGGCTCAAATTGCGGTGGGCGAGGTCATTCGTAGAAAAATCATAGAGGCTTGGGGGCTTGCCACAGACATTGTTTTTAGTCATTTTCATGGGGACCATGTGCCTCTGGTGGATGCAAATCCCTATCAGTTAGATGCGTCCCTGGTGTCAAATTTAAATTCCGGGGTACGGATCTGGACAAAATCACCTGATTTTTTAACTGCCAAGGAACGAAAAAGATTTTTAGCCCTCAACGAACGGCTGGATGCCCAATGGCAGGATTGGACCACGGGGGCCGGTCTGCTAAAGTTTTCTGTGCCCGTACCCCATGGAGAGAAAACAGAGCGCAACGAAAATGTTATCATGACCCGGATTGAGGATGACATTGTGTTTGTGCACACTTCGGACATTCAGCTTCTGGATGACGACACTGTTGATCTTGTGCTTGAGTGGCAGCCGGATATACTGCTGGTCGGCGGCCCGCCGCTATACCTTGATAAATTAAGTGCAAGGTTGCGTAACCGGGCCTGGCGAAACGCGCTACGCCTTGCTGATTCGGTGGGTAAATTGATACTTGATCATCACTTGATGCGAAGTCTTGAAGGATTGCAGTGGCTGGACAGTCTCTCATCTGAATCCGGCCGCCGGGTCTGCTGTGCAGCGGACTTTATGGGAGCACCGCGTCGACTTATAGAGGCTGAAAGAAAAATGCTCTATGAAAAGATGCCGGTCCCTTTGAGATGGCATCAAGATTATGCAGAGGGGACGGCTGATACGAAAGGATTTCAGACATTCCTGTCCCCAGGGTGAATTTGATTTCAGTTTCAAGGTGCATCAATGGGAGCATATTGAAAATATGTGCCCATTGATGCAACGAGAAAACCGGGTAATAAGGCAAACAATATGGTGGATTTTTATTGTTTCCATGGCTCTTAACCATTAAGATCTGCCGCCGCTCCAATGCAAACGCGTCTTCAGCACCTTGAAATAGGAATGGGGTTCAAAGGAAATCATTTTTACGTTGTGGCGGCTTTTTTGAATGTGGATTTTGTCACAGGTATGCATATCAAAGCCCTCCTGGCCGTCCAGGGTCAGAATCATATCCTCGGGACTGCCTTTCAGGTTGATTTCGACCCGGGTATGGTCCGGAATGATCAACGGCCGGTTGGTCAGGGTAAAGGGACAGATCGGGGTCAGGATGATGGAGGGCACTTCGGGATGAACCACAGGCCCGCCTGCGGCCAGGGAATAGGCCGTGGAACCCGTGGGTGTAGCCACGATCAGACCATCGGCCCGGTAGGTGGTCAAGTAGGTGTCATCCAGATATACGGCGCATGAGGCAAGCCTCGACAGAGCCGCCTTATTGATCACCGCATCATTCAGCACATCCTCATCCACGATGCACTTACTGTCCCGGACCACCCGGATATTGAGGCGGCTGCGTTCCTGGATAAGATAATCCCCTTTAAACACCATCTCGACCATTTTGCAAAGAAGATCCTCTGTGGTTTCGGCAAGAAATCCCACTTCACCGAATTTGATGCCCATCAAAGGAATGTCCGAGTCGCCGATATACCGGGCCACACTTAAAAATGTGCCGTCTCCGCCAAGCACAACAATGCAAATCAGATCTTCGGGGATGGGCGGCGGCGTTGGGGCCTGGGTGTCAATGACCAGGCATCTGTCACCTATATGCCGGATTAGTTCCCGGGCTTTGCTTTGGGCGTGGTCCTCATCTTTTATTACAAGTCCGATGCGTTGCTTACTCACGTTTGTCCTCATAGTTTGTTTAGGTTTAATGTTCTGCCTCGGCCCAGTTCGCGCCGGCACCAAAGTTCACCTTCAGTGGCACTTCCAGGGGTGTAACATTTTCCATAATCTGCTTTGCCATGGCCATGAGTTTGTCTTTTTCCTGTTCCGGGGCTTCAAAGATAATTTCATCGTGCACGGATAAAAGCATTTTTGATGCCATTTTTTCAGTTTCAAGGGCTGTCTGCATTTTGATCATAGCAAGCTTGATCAAATCCGCAGCACTGCCCTGGATAGGGGTGTTTACGGCAGCCCTTTGGGCAAAGTTGCGCAAATTAGCGTTGGATGAACGGATGTCATCCAGTCTGCGTTTTCTGCCGAATAGGGTGGATACCTCGCAGGTGTCCCGGGTTTGCTTGATGGTCTCGTCGATGAATGCTTTGACCCCTGCATAGCGCTTGAAATAATTGTCAATATACATGCCTGCCATTTTCCGGCTGATGCCCAACTCATTTGACAGGCGGAATGCGCTCATACCATAAATGATGCCGAAGTTGATGGATTTGGCCTGGCTGCGCATCTCATCGGTGACAAGACCGGGCAGCACCTGGAAAACTTCCAACGCCGTACGGGTGTGAATATCCTCGTCGTTCCGGAAGGATTCAATGAGAATGGGGTCCTTGGCGCAATGGGCCAAAAGCCGCAATTCTATCTGGGAATAATCCGCAGAAATAAGGATACAGCCGTTTGCCGGGATAAAGGCCTGCCTGATTTTTTTCCCTTCGGGCTTGCGAATGGGAATGTTCTGCAGATTCGGGTTGGACGATGACAGGCGACCGGTGACGGTTATGGTCTGGTTAAAGGAGGTGTGGATGCGTCCGGTATCCGGATGTACCAGTGAAGACAGGGCATCCACATAAGTGGATTTCAGTTTGCCAAGCGTTCTGTAGCGCAACAATTTTTCAGGCATTTCATGGGTGTCGGCAAGTTGGGTGAGTACCTGGACATCCGTGGAGTACCCGGTTTTTTTTTTTGTTTTTTTAACGGTTTTAAGGCCTAACTTTTCAAACAGGATGACCCCAAGTTGCTGGGATGAATTGATGTTGAATTCTTCCCCGGCAAGTTCGTAAATTTTTTGTTCAAGGGTTTTCAGCTCTGTTTTAAACTCCAGTGACAGTTGGTCAAGCACATCCGTATCCACACGGATCCCTGCCATCTCCATTTTTGCCAGAACACAGATCAAAGGCACTTCAATGGTTTCCATCAAAGGGGTAAGACCCTTGTCCTCGATTTGTTTTTTCAATACCGCATATGCCATGAAAGTCAGATCTGCGTCCTCTGCCGCATAATCTGCGGCAAGGTCAAGGGGGACTTCCTGGAATCCGATCTGGTCTTTGCCCTTGCCGGTAACTTCTTCGTAGGAAATCATTTTGTGCCCGAAAAGATTCATGGCAATGCGGTCCAGGCCATGTCCCCGGGTGCCGGGATTGAGCAGGTGGGAGGCAATCATGGTGTCAAACACAATGCCTTGGATTTCAATGCCGTACCGGGCCAGAACAATAAAGTCATATTTGATGTTCTGACCCACTTTGGCGATGTCGGGATTCTCAAGCAAGGGTTTGAAAATGCGAAGGACATCGTCTTTTTCCGGCATCTGTATGCCGCCGGCATTGGTGTGTCCCACCGGGATATAAAACCCGGCATCATTCATGTATGAAAAGGACAGGCCCACAAGATCCGCCCGCGTGGGGTCAATGTCTGTGGTCTCCGTGTCAATGGCAAAGACCCCTTTGTTTTCAAGTTCCGACACCAGAGTTTCCATGTCGGCAACGGTGTGGATCATTTTATAGATTTTTTTAGATTTGTCTGCTTTTTCAGAAAATTCCGAGGCAAGGGCTTTAAATTCAAATGACTGGAACAGTTCAAAAGCTTTGTGGGTGTCAAATTCCTGCAGTTGAAAATTGGTCAGGGACTGCTTGACATCCACATGCCGGTCAATGGTGGCAAGATCCCGGCTTAAATCGACTATTTCTTTGGAAGCCGTCAGGTTTTCATGCAGTTTTTTCTTTTTTTTAAGCTGGTCCAGATTATTGTAAATACTTTTGATGGAACCGTATTCGGCGATCAGTTTAACAGCGGTTTTTACCCCCACGCCTTTTACACCGGGGATGTTGTCTGAAGTGTCTCCGGCAAGGCCCAGCACATCAATAAATTGCTCGGGTTCAATTCCCATTTCCGCTTTTACATCTGACCGGTCGGTGATCGTGTCCTTCATGGGATCCCACAGGGTGCAGTCATCCGTGATCAACTGGATAAAATCTTTGTCTCCTGTGACCATGATCACCTTGAATCCTTGCTCTTGGGCAATGCGGGCGTAAGTACCCACAAGATCATCCGCCTCATATCCGGTTTTCTCGATAATGGGGATGTTTAACGCCTTAGTAATTGCTTTGATGTCCGGGATTTGAATGGCCAGTTCTTCGGGCATGGGCGGGCGGTTGGCTTTATATTCATCAAACATTTCATGGCGAAAGGTGGGGCCTTTGACATCAAAGAAAACGCCTGCGTATTTGGGTTGTTTGTCCTTAAGCAGTTTAAGCAGGATTCGGGTGAATCCGAATGTGGCATTGGTGGGATGCCCCTTTGACGTGGCCAGGCTGCGGATGGCATGAAAGGCCCGGTATAAAAATGCGCTGCCGTCGATCAGGTAAATAGTGCTTGGTGCCGCCATGATATGCTTTCCTGAAAATTGTCTGTTGAATTATTATTTAATTAGCGGCATATATACTATCTTTTAAAGGAAAGGAGAAGTCTTATGTCCCAACAATCCCGGGAACGGGCCAAAGCCGGGAAGGCCCGGCGGCGGCAAAGCCGGTCAAAAATTTGTCATTGCTGCGGTGCTGAGGTCATGTTCTGCTGGCAGTGTCGGTGCGGGTTTTCAATGTGTCAGTCCTGCATGTATGAAAATCAGTGGGGGATGACCTGCAACGGAATTACATGGGAATGCCCCGACTGCGGTGCTCAGAACGGGTACGGCAACCAATAAATAGTTAGTGCTTGAAAGGAACAGGACTATGGTTGAAAAATTAAAGGTCGGTACATTGATATCCGGCGGCGGTACCAACTTGCAAGCTATTATTGATGCCTGCAACCAGGGGCGCATTGATGCTGAGATTGTTTTTACCGGATCAGACGTTGGCGGGGTAAAAGGCCTGGATCGGGCAAAAAAAGCAGGTATTGATACGTTTGTGGTGGATTATGCCCGGATCATTGCTAATTGTCGTGAGGTCCGGGATATTGACAGCCTGCTTCCCAAAGATTTTGACCTTGAAGTGATTCTTGGAAAACAGCGGCTGGTGGATGTGGAAAAGAATCGTGAAACAGCCCTGTTTTTCATAAAATCCAGGGTTATTGCCGAACGGCAGCTTTTAGATAATATTGAATCCTATGATATGGATTTGCTGGTTCTGGCCGGGTTCATGCGGGTTCTGACCCCTTATTTTATTGACCAGATTAATACCAACGCCTTGGGCCATAGGATCATGAATATCCATCCGGCGCTGCTGCCTGCATTTCCCGGTATCGACGGATACGGAGACACCTTCCGATATGGGTGCAAAATTGGTGGATGCACGGTTCACTTTGTTGATTACGGAGAAGACACAGGCCCTATCATCGGCCAAAAGGCATTTGAAATAGGCGATGGTGATACATTGGAAGATGTTAAAGAAAAAGGGTTGCAAAAGGAGTGGGAACTGTATCCGGCATGTATTCAGAAGTTTGCCCAATCCCGCTAAGGGGAATCAAACCGGCATCCTTCACTTGTTTGCGTAATCGGAAATCAGTCCGGGGCAAGAAAAGAATCCGCCATTTTTAAGGCGTCCATATAGAAGGCGGGCAGTTTTTGAATCAGTTGAGAATCTTTGTCTGCCTGAAATCGGGTATGGTCCCAATGTCCCTGTTCGAAGCTTGTGATCAGGTCATTGAGCTGTCTGAACATGCGGTCTTTGCCCAAAAGCGCATCCTTGATCTTTTCGGACAGGGCAATTTTTTCAAGGATGTCTTTCATGGGCATATCCAAAATGGCATCCATGCTTGAAAACAGGCCCACAGTGAACAATTCTTCCGGTGTAAACCGGGTTTTAATAATATGAGCGCATTGCTCGCACATCCGGGCCTTGATCACTGAAAACCGGATTAGCTCATTGGGCTTGTCCGGGTTCATATTCGATACCACCGCCACATTGATAAATTTTTTCAATTCCTGCAAGCCCAAAAAAGTGATGGCATCCTTGATCGTGTCTACGGCAATGGGGCGCTTAAAATACGCTGAATTGATAAATGTCAAAAGCTTGAAAGAAATGGCCACATCATTTTTGATCATATCCTCTATAACATCTAAGGCCAGCTCTTGCTTTGAAACCTCATTTAATAGTTTCAGGTTGGTCATCTGGTTGGCTGCCAGACCTTTGTTTGATATGACTTCAGGTTTTGAAAAGAAATATCCCTGGAAAAGCTTGAATCCCATGGTTTTGGCTTGTTCAAATTCTTCGTGGGTTTCCACCTTTTCACACAACAGTGTAATATGCTTGAATTCTTTTTTTAAGAATGTAAGAACCGGACCCAGGGTGTCCAGAGGAGTGGCTATAATATCAAACTTTATCATATCGCACAGGTGAATCATTTCATTAAATTTTTGATCATAAACAAAATCATCCAGGGCAACCCTGAACCCTTGGGCTTTAAAAGTCTTTAATGCATCAATAATTTCAGGTTCAGGTTCAATGTCTTCTAAAACCTCAATAATAATATGTTCTTTTGGGAAAAGAAGCGGTGTCTGCTTGAGTAGAAGATCCCGGGTAAAATTGATCAGTCCAGGCTTGCCGGAAAGGATGTCATCGAGTCCAAAGGAGAAAAAAGTATTGGACAGCACACCGGATGTGGCTACAGACCCGTCGATATTTGGGAACACATTGTCCAGGCTGAGCCTGAATAAGAGCTCATAACCAAAAAGTTTTTTATCTGATGTGAATACAGGCTGACGTGCTACAAAAATATCCATTGATCAGTAACCCCATTTAACCTTATGTGAGAACCCTTTTGAGCCTTCAGGGGACGTTGTATTATTTTTTTTCTATCAGGCCATATAAGAAGAAAAGCACCCCATTAACCCTATGGGTGTTGTTAAAATGCGATCAAAATTTTACAATTTTTAATATATAAACATATCCTGGTTCGAATATGAAATCAAGAAAAAGTAAATAATGACCTCACAGTATCAGGATAAAAGTTTGATCATCAACGGCAGGGCCGTCATGGTGCCGATGGACGAACCCAGATTGGTGAACACCACCACCAGCAGAATTCTTGTGACATTATTTCGCCAGAACCCTTTGACTGTCGTAATATCCTTGGGGATCGCCTCAAGGTCACGCACCTTGGGTTTGCGTGCAAATGCTTCTACAAGACCTGCCACCCAGCCTGCTGCAATCATGGGGTTCAGGGAAGTCAACGGGGCGGCTATAATGGATGAAAAAATAGTGTACGGGTGGGCCAGGGCCATGATTGCGCCGATACCGGCAAAAATGCCATTGGCCAGCACCCAGATCCAAATCATGTCGGTTCCGGCGCCTTTACCCTCTGTGAGAAATCCGGCAATGAAAAGCATGACGATCAGGCCGGGGATAAGCCATTTTAATACCTTTCCCAGGTTGCCGGGAGGCGGTAGTGTTTTGAGTGCGTCAAGGTCTATGGGGGTGTCTTGCTCAATATATTCCAGAATGCCAGGCACATGGGCCGCACCCACAACCGCCACGATTTTGTCCCCCGGCGCACTTCGAATGCTTTGGGCCAGGAACTGGTCCCGTTCGTTAATCAGCACTTCTCCAATAATGGGATGATCCTCTTTGATTTCCGAAAGCAGTGACTGCAGGATGTCCTGGTGTTTCATCTTTTCAATGTCTGTTTCTTCGATATCTTCGGAGTGGCCAAATGACAGCACCATGGAGAATATCAGTTTGGTTTTTTCCCAGAATCCCATGCCCCGCCATACCCGGGAAAGAGTGATCTGAATTTCCCTGTCCGCAGGGATAATAGCAGCATCCGTTTTTTCTGCGGCAGCAATGGCATTGATCATCTCCTGGCCGGGCTTTATGCCGAATTTATCGGCTATTTTTTTCTGGAAAGCGGCCAACAAAAGATTCATAAACAGCATCAGGGCCTTTTTTTCCTTGATGATTTTTACAATATCCATGTTCTGCCATCTGTCTTTATCCCGGATGGTAGCCAGGCGGTTGTTGCATAGTTCTACACATACGGTATCAGGCTGTTCTGATGCTATGGTGTCCGAAACCAGTTGGGCACTGTGGCGGGACACGTGGGCTGTTCCGATAAGAATGATCTGTTTGCCGTTCTGGTTAAGAATATGGATGTCGTTATGGTCAATGGGATTTTCGCTCATTATGCAAGATCGCCTTTATGCTGAAAAGTTAAAAAGAAAATTGTATTATAAACATTTAGAAACACATGGCAACACAAATTCAGGTCAAATCTTGACCTTATCAAACGGTTCTGGTATTCAGCCATTTATGAAATCCATTGACGAACATATACTCAGAGTCAGCAAGGAAATTATAGTAAAGTTTATTGAAATGGGCCGACTGTCGCCTTCCAGCGTCCATGAATCTTTCAAGGATGTTTACAAGACCGTCAATGATACCGTGAAAAAGAATCTGGACCCGCCCCAAGATGCCTCATCCGGTCCCCCGAAATCCTGAGTCCTGTATGTCCAGGCAGCTGTCGGCCGCAGTTAAAGCCGGTTTGAAAAAAGGGTGGTCCGGTCTGATCTGGCTGGTTAAGATTCTTGTGCCTGTCTCTTTTGCAACAGCTTTAATGGTGCATTATCAGCTTCTGCACCACCTTGATTTTCTTTTACAGCCAATGATGACCATGATCCATTTGCCGGCTTCTGCCGCCGTTGTTTTGGTTATCGGTATTTTTACAGGTAGTTACGGCACTGTTGCAGCCCTGTCTGTTATGTCGTTTTCCATGGCGCATATGATCCTGATTGCCGTGTTTACGCTGATTTCCCATAACCTGATTCAGGAAAGTCTGGTCCAGGCCAACTCAGGGTTGCGGTTTTCAACGGCGGTTGTTTTCCGTTTGGTTATGTCCTTTATTGTCACCATGCTCTGCGGGTGGATCATGGGGGTGGATCCCGTCAGTGCCGGATCTGCTTGTGAGTCGGTTCTGCCGGCGGTACCAGGTCCGCTTTTAGTTATGCTGATTGACTGGGCCACGGGCACGGCCTGGCTGTGCTTAAAGATTCTGTGTATTATCATGTCGTTGATGGTGGTCATGGAACTGGCAAGAACCTTTCATATTATCGAGGCTGTGACACGGATTACAGCCCCTGTTTTAAGACTGCTGGGACTGGACAAATCCTGCGCACTGCTTTGGATGACTGCGGCGGTTTTTGGCCTAGCTTACGGGGCTGCTGTTATTGTTGAAGAGACAAAAAACAGTACCCATGACTCGAAGACCTTAACCCGGCTTCAGCTGTCCATCGGGGTCAATCATGCCATGATTGAGGATCCGTCCTTATTTCTCCCCTTGGGTCTGCCTGCATTCTGGCTGTGGATTCCCAGGCTTGTGGCTGCTATGGCTGCTGCCTGGCTGCACATGGGTTTTTCTTGGGCAAGGAGATTTTATGCTGCACGCTTTGGCCATAAAAAACTTTGCGATTATTGAGGATTTGCGCATTGAATTCGGTTCTGGCCTTTCTGTGTTGACAGGGGAAACCGGGGCTGGAAAATCAATTATTATCCAGGCTGTAAATCTGCTTTTGGGATCCCGGGCATCGGCGGATTTGGTACGCACTGGAAAGGACAATGCCGAACTGGAAGCTGTATTTGACATTGCCCCTGATTCTCATGCTGCCCGGCTCATGGTAGACCAGAATATGGATATTGAAGATGGCCTGATCATCAGGCGTGTGGTATCTGCCGAAGGAAAAAGTAAAATTTATGTCAACGCCCGCCAAACCACTCTGGATTTTTTAAAACAGGTAACGGAGAATATCGCCGGTGTATCCAGTCAGCATGCCCACCAGGGGCTCCTCAAGGAAGATCAGCACCTGGATATTTTGGACGAATTTGCCCAAACCCTTGACCTGAGAAAAGATGTGGCCGGGTTGTACCGGCAGATTGTTCCGTTGAAAAAAGAGATCGCTGATTTAAAGGCAGGAAAGGAAAAGGCCGAAAAAGAATTGGCACTGCTCCAATTTCAGGTAGATGAGATTGAAACCGCCAATATCCAGCCCGATGAGGATGAAGAGCTGATTCAAAAACGCGACCAACTGCAGAATGCCGCGCAGATTTTTGAAGCAGTAAACAGTACGGTGCATAATTTATATGACCGGGAAGGCTCGGTGCTGGATCAGATTTCGGGTATGTCTGCCCGGGTTGGCCGGTTCTGCGAGACCGATGAGAAACTGGATGCCCTGGCCCGGCGCCTAGACGAAATATGCTATGAACTTCAGGATTTGGTGTCAGAGTTTAGATCGTTTGCCGCAGGTATTGATCTGGACCCCCAGTCCCTGGACCAGGTGGATCAGCGCCTGGATCAGATCGCCAAACTTAAGCGCAAATATGGGGGCAGTCTTGACTCTATATTTGAGCAATACCGGAACATGGCAGAAAATTTGACAGAGATCCAAGGGATTGAGGGGCGCATCGAACAACTGGAACAAAAACAAAAGGGTTTGGTGGCTCGGATTCGTCAAAAGGCCAAGGCCCTGTCCATGCGACGGCAGAAAGAAGGGCTGGCCCTGGCCAGGCTGGCAAAGGCAGAACTCGGTGCCCTTGAGATGGGCCGGGCCAGTTTTGAGGTGGATTTTTCCACGGACTTAAGCGTTGACCCTGAAGAGATTTTAACGGCGGATAATGAAAAAATATCTGCCACCGGCATGGACCGGGTGCGATTTTTGCTCACCCCAAATCCCGGGGAAGCTCCAAAGCCTTTAGCAAAAATAGCCTCGGGTGGAGAACTGTCCCGTATTGTTTTGGCGCTTAAGGCTGTGCTTTGCCGGGGTCAGTCCTTTGAGACCTTGATTTTTGATGAAGTGGATGCCGGTATCGGTGGTGCGACATCCGACAAGGTGGGGCTTAAACTCAAAGAATTGAGTAGGGTACAGCAGGTGGTCTGCATCACTCACCTGGCCCAGATTGCCAGGTACGGTAACCATCAGTTCAGGATAACCAAACAGGTGTCAGGCGGCAGGACAGCCACCCGCATCACCCCCTTGACCTGTGAGGAAGATCGGGTAAAGGAGCTGGCCCGGATGATTGGCGGCAGCCGGATCACCGATGCCACCCTTGTCCATGCCAGGGAACTTCTTGATACGGCAGAGGAGCCTTGACAAACTATATAACTGCTTATCTTTAGAGAATAATTATTATATGAGGGATGAACATGCCGATATATGAATTTAAATGTAGTAAATGTGAAGAATTTTTCGAAGTGATTGTTATGGGGGAACAAGATGACCGGGAAATTGTCTGCCCCAAATGTAAATCCAAGGAGTTCCAGCGGGTGGTCTCTGCCACCAACTATGCCATGGGGCCGTCAGGAAATTCTGCCAAAGGCGTGCATACTCAGGAACGTACCTGTTCAAGCGGAACGTGTAAGACTTATACGGTTCCTGGAGGTTAGGGGGCCAGGCAATAATTCCCGGGTTTTTTGAAATCATCGCCTATCACGGGGCCAGGCTTCTGGCCCCGGAAAATACCTTGGCGGTTACCGCCCCCCCCCTCCTTGTTTTTGGTACAAAAACTGAGAACTCATTTTTTCTGTGGTGCAAGTTTCCGTATCGCTTCTCAAATCAATCAATTTTATATTTTAACTTTTCGATCGTATGTGTGTATTTTTGTCTAAATTTAAATTAATATTTTGTATACAGCAACTTTTTAAGACGTTTATTTGTCCATGCCGAAGAAAAAGTTACGTTGCAATTTATGTATTGTTTTACAAAGAGTTGGCTCAAAATCCATGGCCATATTTTTGGGGCAGTTCAAAAAAAATTAATATTTAATTAAAAAAAGGTTTGACATTGATTAGAAAATGAAGGATATTGCTCTGGCTTCACGGGAACGGCCCAACGGTTTTCCGATGTAGCTTTTTTAAAGTAGTAAGTTTGATCTTTGAAAATTGGTCAGTGAAAAAGAAAAGAGCGGGTCAATGACAATGCGCTTGAGCGTAACAGCTATAAGTGCAGACCTTAAAAAGTTTTAGTAAAGGATTATAACTGGAGAGTTTGATCCTGGCTCAGAATGAACGCTGGCGGCGTGCTTAACACATGCAAGTCGAACGAGAAAGGGATTGCTTGCAATCCTGAGTAGAGTGGCGCACGGGTGAGTAACACGTAGATAATCTGCCTTCAAGCCTGGGATAACTATTCGAAAGGATAGCTAATACCGGATAAAGTCGATTCACATAAGTAGATTGATGAAAGATTGCCTCTTCATGAAAGCAATTGTTTGGGGATGAGTTTGCGTACCATTAGCTTGTTGGTGGGGTAAAGGCCTACCAAGGCAACGATGGTTAGCTGGTCTGAGAGGATGATCAGCCACACTGGAACTGGAACACGGTCCAGACTCCTACGGGAGGCAGCAGTGAGGAATTTTGCGCAATGGGGGCAACCCTGACGCAGCAACGCCGCGTGAGTGAAGAAGGCCTTTGGGTCGTAAAGCTCTGTCAACAGGGAAGAAATTATAATTGTTTAATAGATGATTGTATTGACGGTACCTGTGGAGGAAGCGCCGGCTAACTCCGTGCCAGCAGCCGCGGTAACACGGGGGGCGCAAGCGTTATTCGGAATTATTGGGCGTAAAGGGCGCGCAGGCGGTCTTGTCCGTCAGGTGTGAAAGCTCGGGGCTCAACCCCGGAAGTGCACTTGAAACAGCAAGACTTGAATACGGGAGAGGAGAGAGGAATTCCTGGTGTAGAGGTGAAATTCGTAGATATCAGGAGGAACACCGATGGCGAAGGCATCTCTCTGGACCGATATTGACGCTGAGGCGCGAAGGCGTGGGTAGCGAACGGGATTAGATACCCCGGTAGTCCACGCAGTAAACGTTGTACACTCGGTGTGGCGGATATTAAAATCTGCTGTGCCCAAGCTAACGCATTAAGTGTACCGCCTGGGAAGTACGGTCGCAAGACTAAAACTCAAAGGAATTGACGGGGGCCCGCACAAGCGGTGGAGCATGTGGTTTAATTCGACGCAACGCGAAGAACCTTACCTG
>NZ_OY775937.1:2337500-2442500 GCF_963675255.1 uncultured Desulfobacter sp. | reverse complement strand
CAGCTTTCCACGTCTTTCTTCTTCACTTGACACCAAGGCATCCGCCGTTTGCTCTTAGTAGCTTAGCCACTATTCCACAAATAAGTTTAAACGCTTTGATGTTTTTGAAAATTTTGTGAACTTCTTCATTGCTTCACGTCAATTTTAAAACAGCATAGTCTACTACGCTTTATTTAAAATTGCCGATCGCGCCTTGAATTTCAGCAAAATTTTTTTCAACATAGCATGGAGTGATTGATTTTCATCTTTCACACCATTTTATATTTAGTTGATTGGGTGTTCATTAACACCTTCTCAACAACGCTATTGATATTTACTACAACAAATTGTCAAAGAACAACTGAGAGTTTTTACGCACCAATACAACTGATTTGCATCAACTGTATTTGGTCTACGTTTTGTCTAGGAGTGGTGGAGAATAGCGGGATCGAACCGCTGACCTCCTGCGTGCAAGGCAGGCGCTCTCCCAGCTGAGCTAATTCCCCACGTGGTGGGCCTGGGTGGATTTGAACCACCGACCTCACGCTTATCAGGCGTGCGCTCTAACCAACTGAGCTACAGGCCCAGAGCCTTAATCTCTCAAAGTTGGTCAGTGAATCCAAAAAAAGCTTTATGTGTTTCTTTCCTTTGAAAGGAGGTGATCCAGCCGCTGATTCCTCAACGGCTACCTTGTTACGACTTCACCCCAGTTATCGACCATACCTTAGGCGCCTGCCCCTATAAATAGTTAGCCCAGCGACGTCGGGTATAATCAACTTCCATGGTGTGACGGGCGGTGTGTACAAGGCCCGGGAACATATTCACCGCGGCATGCTGATCCGCGATTACTAGCGATTCCAACTTCATGGGGTCGAGTTGCAGACCCCAATCCGGACTGGGATAGGCTTTTGGGATTCGCTTCCCTTTGCAGAGTCGCTGCCCTTTGTACCTACCATTGTAGCACGTGTGTAGCCCTGGATATAAGGGCCATGAGGACTTGACGTCATCCCCACCTTCCTCCCCGTTGACCGGGGCAGTCTCGCCAGAGTTCCCACCATTATGTGCTGGCAACTGACGATAAGGGTTGCGCTCGTTGCTGGACTTAACCAAACATCTCACGACACGAGCTGACGACAGCCATGCAGCACCTGTCTCTGTGCTCCCGAAGGCACTATCCCAATTACGGGATATTCACAGGATGTCAAACCCAGGTAAGGTTCTTCGCGTTGCGTCGAATTAAACCACATGCTCCACCGCTTGTGCGGGCCCCCGTCAATTCCTTTGAGTTTTAGTCTTGCGACCGTACTTCCCAGGCGGTACACTTAATGCGTTAGCTTGGGCACAGCAGATTTTAATATCCGCCACACCGAGTGTACAACGTTTACTGCGTGGACTACCGGGGTATCTAATCCCGTTCGCTACCCACGCCTTCGCGCCTCAGCGTCAATATCGGTCCAGAGAGATGCCTTCGCCATCGGTGTTCCTCCTGATATCTACGAATTTCACCTCTACACCAGGAATTCCTCTCTCCTCTCCCGTATTCAAGTCTTGCTGTTTCAAGTGCACTTCCGGGGTTGAGCCCCGAGCTTTCACACCTGACGGACAAGACCGCCTGCGCGCCCTTTACGCCCAATAATTCCGAATAACGCTTGCGCCCCCCGTGTTACCGCGGCTGCTGGCACGGAGTTAGCCGGCGCTTCCTCCACAGGTACCGTCAATACAATCATCTATTAAACAATTATAATTTCTTCCCTGTTGACAGAGCTTTACGACCCAAAGGCCTTCTTCACTCACGCGGCGTTGCTGCGTCAGGGTTGCCCCCATTGCGCAAAATTCCTCACTGCTGCCTCCCGTAGGAGTCTGGACCGTGTTCCAGTTCCAGTGTGGCTGATCATCCTCTCAGACCAGCTAACCATCGTTGCCTTGGTAGGCCTTTACCCCACCAACAAGCTAATGGTACGCAAACTCATCCCCAAACAATTGCTTTCATGAAGAGGCAATCTTTCATCAATCTACTTATGTGAATCGACTTTATCCGGTATTAGCTATCCTTTCGAATAGTTATCCCAGGCTTGAAGGCAGATTATCTACGTGTTACTCACCCGTGCGCCACTCTACTCAGGATTGCAAGCAATCCCTTTCTCGTTCGACTTGCATGTGTTAAGCACGCCGCCAGCGTTCATTCTGAGCCAGGATCAAACTCTCCAGTTATAATCCTTTACTAAAACTTTTTAAGGTCTACGCCCTTAAAGCCCGAAGGCTTAAAAGCGCATTGTCATTGACCCGCTCTTTTCTTTTTCACTGACCAATTTTCAAAGATCAAATTCTGTCTGGTGTTTCCTGTTCAACAAAACCTGGACAATATACATTTGAGTTCAGGTTTTGTCAAACCTTTTTTTAAACTATTTTAAAATAATTTTATGATACTTTTTCTTTCCCGCCCTGAGCATAATTTCACAGTCGTTTACGTCAGCAGCAGCCACAACCTGTTCAAAGGAACCAAGCCTTTCACCATTAATATAAGCACCCCCCTGTTTAATTAGACGGCGGGCATCGGATTTGGACTTGCACAACCCTGCGTCACAAAACAAATCGACCACAAACATCTTATCCACCACATCCCCTTTATTAAATGCGCTGGCCGGCACTGAAGCATCAGCTCCACAAGAAAGCGTTCCCCGGGGGATGCTTGCAGAAGGCAAAAGCTCAGAAGGTACCTCAAGAGACCCAAACATGGACGCTGTGGCTTTAAGAGATTTTAGCGCCTCATCCTCTCCATGGGCAATTTTAGTCGCCTCATACGCAAGAATGGTTTTAGCTTTATTCAAATCCGCCCCTGTTAACCTTTTTACCAATTCGATCTCGTCCATGGGAATAAAGGTAAATAGTGCTAAAAATCTTGTCACATCCAGGTCATCAGTATTTACCCAGAACTGATAATACTCATAAGGTGAGAACCGTTCAGGATCAAGCCATACAGCACCTTTATGGGTTTTACCCATTTTTATGCCGGACGCGGTGGTAATTAATGGGAAAGTGATCCCAAAGGCTTGTTTACCAAGGGTACGACGCACAAGATCAATTCCTGCCACAATGTTACCCCACTGATCACTTCCGCCCATCTGAAGCAGACAGTCATGGGTTTTGGCAAGCTCCATGAAATCATAAGCCTGGAGCAACATATAGTTAAATTCAATGAATGTCAGGCCATCTTCTGATTCCAATCTGGATTTAACGCTTTCTGCCTTGATCATCTTATTTATGGAAAAATGCCTGCCAATATCCCTTAAAAAAGAAATGTATTCCAGATTGGTAAGCCAGGCAGCATTATCAAGCATCAATGCCTTATCTCCGGAAAATTCAATAAACCTGGATAATTGTTTTCGAATTCCGGCTTTATTTTCATCAATCTGATCCTGGGTAAGCACTTTGCGCAGTTCTGTTTTACCGGATGGGTCACCAATAAGCCCTGTCCCGCCGCCGACAAGGCCGATGGGACGATGTCCTTGTCGTTGCATGTGGGCCAGTGCCATAATACACACAAGACTTCCGACATGCAGACTTGAAGCGGTTGGGTCAAAACCGATATAACAGGTGGCTCTATTCTTTTCCAGATAGTCTTCAAGCTCCTGGGTATGGGTTGTCGCCTCAATAAATCCACGCTCTTTTAAAATCGATAAAACACTCATGCTGATTCTTCCTTATCATTTCCTGGTATATTCAACCGCTCTGGTTTCCCGAATAACAACAACTTTGACCTGGCCCGGAAATGTCAAATTCTCTTCAATCTGGCGGGCAATATCTTTTGAAAGCAGCATTGCACTTTCATCAGTAATTTTTTCACTTTCAGTAATGACCCGTATCTCACGTCCGGCCTGAATGGCATAGGTATTTACCACGCCGTCAAAACTATTTGCAATATTTTCTAAATCTTCCAACCGTTTTACGTAATTTTCAAGGCTTTCTTTTCTGGCGCCGGGTCTGGCACCGGAAAGCGCATCAGCGGATTGTACGATAAAATCATAAACACTTTCAGGCATTTGGTCTTCATGGTGGGATGCAATGGCATTGACAACGCTTTGGCTTTCACCATATTTTTTAGCAAGCTTGGCGCCAATGATGGCATGTGCCCCATCGACTTCATGATCCACGGCCTTCCCAATATCGTGAAGCAGTCCCATACGTTTGGCAAGCTTTATATCCAGACCAAGCTCAGCAGCAATAATACCGGCTATAAACGCCACTTCAACAGAATGTTGCAGGACATTCTGGGCATAGGAAGTCCTAAATTTAAGCTTGCCAAGCACCTTGATGAGTTCAGGATCAATACCGTGCACGCCTAAGTCAAACGCAGCCTGTTCCCCTGCTTCTTTAATTGCTAAATCAACTTCTTCCGTTGCACGCGCCACAACATCCTCGATGCGGGCAGGATGTATTCTGCCATCTGAAATCAACTTTTCAAGAGAAAGCCTTGCCACTTCCCGCCTGACGGGGTTGAATCCTGACAAGATAACAGCTTCCGGAGTATCGTCAATAATCAAATCAATGCCGGTTGCGGCTTCCAACGCCCTGATATTGCGTCCTTCCCTGCCGATAATCCGACCCTTCATTTCATCTCCGGGCAGGTTAACCACAGAAACAGTGCGTTCAGCCACATAGTCACCCGCATAGCGCTGGATGGCAGTCGATATAATCTTTTTAGCCTCTTTGTCTGCTTTCTCCTTCACTTCGCTGGTGATCTTCTTAACCATTTTAGCACCTTCATGCCTGGCTTCATCCTCCATGGTTTTAAGCAGCAGTTCTTTGGCCTGCTCAAGGGTCATCCCGGAAACTTTTTCAAGTTCTTTTTTTGTCTCTTCAAGAAGCTGGGTATAGGATTCTTCTTTCCGGGTTACAGATTCAAGTTTTTCCGCAACATCCCGTTCATTTTTTTCTATGGATTTTTCTTTTTTGGCAAATTGATCTTCAAGCCTGTCAAGCTTTTCACTTTTTTTAGAAAGCCTTCTTTCCTCTTTTTTTAATTCAGCCCGGGTCTCTTCTGTCTCGGTATCAAAAGTGCTCTTCATTTCAAGCAGGCGAGATCGGGCCTCAAGCTTTGCTTCCTTAAGCAGAGTTTCAGCTTTTTTAACTGCTTCTTCCATGGCAACGCGTTGTTCTTCCTGGAAATCAAGTCGTTGCTGATCAATTTTTGTTTTTATCACATATAAAATGACCGCACCAACAGCTATCAGCAACAGCATGAATGCAAGCATCATTAGAAAATTCATACAACATCTCTCCTGGAATAATGGATACAACAAATTATGTACCCGAGTTATCTTGCTAAAAAGAAATGGAATAATGCGGTAGGATTAAGAAGGGATACGGCAAAGCGTTTTTTTAGATTATAACAAGTACCCCCGCAACTGCCGTGTTGTTTTTTAAGGCTTTGAACCAAGGGTCCAAAAGACGGAGGATCAATAATACCTTTAGGCTTTTCCCTTACATCCGAGGAACCTGCTCACCAGTATCAGCGTGATCCCCCTATGTATTTATGCGTTAGGACAAAGTCTGTCGTACAATCACGCACACTGCAGGGGGTATTGTCATAATCTTAAACCAATGAAAATTTATTTCATTGTATTGTCTATTTTCTCCAATAAGGATGATACTCTTTTTTCAATATCTTCTTCAAGGTCTGAATACTTCAAACGCAGGTCATGATAATCCTTGGATAAATTCATGGCTGCAAGAAGCAGAATAGCCATCCTGTTTTTACTGCTGGTTTTATTTTGGAAAAGGCTTTCTGCTTCATCTATGTATTCTTTAACATGGGCTGCAATCTTTACCGAATCATACGCTTGGTCTTTATCCGGTTTAAACTTAAATTCTTCCCCGAAAAGCTCAATTTTAACGATCTCATCCAAGAAAAGCCCTTTACCGAGTATATATATTTAAACGCTTTATAACGTGTCATCCCCCGGATACGGTTTCCGAGAACCCATCCAGTTTTGAAAGAAGTCCGTTAATTTTTTGATCCAACATGGACTCCCGGTCGACATAGACATCTT
The DNA here is from genome assembly GCF_963675255.1 of uncultured Desulfobacter sp. GTDB lineage: Bacteria > Desulfobacterota > Desulfobacteria > Desulfobacterales > Desulfobacteraceae > Desulfobacter. The sequence goes on along the minus strand of NZ_OY775937.1, from coordinate 2,436,471 downwards.
CGTTTTTTATTTTCTGTTCCAGCTGATCTTCAAGTTCTTTTATTTTTACAGAAAGCTCTGCGTTTTCTTTTTGAAGACTCTGGCAGGACTCTATCAAAAAGTCGACATGGATGTTAATGTCATCAAACTTGGCTGCTATATCCTCATTATTCAATTTCTTAAGTCTCATAAAATGGTAATTAATTAACTACTAATATATTCTGCAGCCTGATGAAAGTCAAGATATTTCATTCGATATCTTATGAAACGCTGTATTGATGCGGGTTAACTGCTCAATGGTATTAACGCCCATGACCTGTTCAGCGTCATCGGTGATCTTAACAAGTGTCTTGGCTCTGTTTTGGACAGCAACCTCCACAAGGTCGGTAAGATAATACTCTCCTTGACTATTATTATTTTGAATCCGTCCCAGGCCGGATTCAAGAAACCGCTTTTCAAAACAAAAAATTCCGGAATTAACAATATCAATCTGCCGTTCCAAATCAGTCGCATCAACCTCTTCACGGATGGCAAGAAGCTGCCCGTCATCATCCTGGATAATTCTGCCATAACCAGTCGGATCATTTACCTTAGCTGCGAGCACAGTCAAGTCAGCCGGTTGGTTCTGGTGAGCTGAAACCAAATCAGCGATGGTCCGCTTTTTTATTAACGGAACGTCTCCACACAAAACCAAGACATGCTCTACACAGGCATCAATTCCGGGCAATGCTACTTTCACTGCATCCCCTGTCCCTAACAATTCTTTTTGAAGGGCAAATTGCACATTATGAATTTTTTGGATCTCTTTTTGCACTTTTTCAGCCTGGTGGCCTACCACGACATGAATATGGCTTGAAGCGACTACCATAGCCGCTTCTATCACGTGATTGACCATGCTTTTCCCTGCGACTTTGTGGAGTACCTTAGCCAAATCCGATTTCATGCGACTGCCTTTTCCTGCAGCCAGTATGATAACTGCAATATTGTTCATTCCCCCCCCCTGTCTCATTTAACAAATATAGGCGATAAAAACAAAAAGGGATGCCATATAAAGGCATCCCTCTTTTTACTCCATATTTTTCGGCATTATAGATCCAGTGGTTATCAAACCATCAGGCAAGCCGAATATTTTTAGCGGACTTGAGCCATTTTAATCCGAAATATAGCCCGATGCAAAGCAGCCTGAGCACGCATAATATCTACATCTGCCGCTTTGTCACTCAATCGTTTCTCAGCACGAGCCAGGGCCTCTTTTGCCCGAGTAAGATCAATATCCTCACTGCGTTCAGCAGATTCCGCTAGAATAGTAACCTTATCCGGAAGCACTTCGGCAAAACCGCCATTGACAAAAAGCATACGCTCATTACCGGCTGCATCTTGATAACGGATACTACCGATTTTTAACGAGGTCAAAAAGGTTGTATGCCCTTTCAAGGCACAGAATTCACCTTCACTGCCGGGAGCTGAAATGCTTTGGATATCTTCACTGACAATAGCCTGTTGCGGCGTTACCACCTCAAGAAAAAATTTATCAGCCATAATACAACCTCCGAATGATTATTCAGATTTGGCTTTTTCAATGGCGTCTTCGATAGCCCCCACCATATAGAAAGCATTTTCGGGAAGGCCATCATGCTTACCTTCGATAATTTCCTTGAAAGACCGAACCGTATCTTCAACCTTTACAAATATGCCGGGCATACCGGTAAATGTTTCTGCCACATGGAACGGTTGGGACAGGAACTTCTGAAGCTTTCTGGCACGTTGTACAGTGATTTTATCTTCATCAGACAACTCGTCCATACCCAGAATCGCAATAATATCCTGAAGCTCTTTATATTTTTGCAGGGTCTGCTGGACGACCCGGGCAACATTATAATGTTCTTCGCCAATATACGCAGCATCAAGGATTCTTGATGTGGAGTCAAGGGGATCCACAGCCGGATAAATACCAAGCTCTGCAATCTGACGGGAAAGAACAACGGTTCCGTCAAGATGTGCGAATGTGGTGGCAGGTGCCGGGTCAGTCAAGTCATCGGCAGGTACGTAAACACACTGAACAGCAGTAATGGAGCCTTTGTCGGTGGATGTAATACGTTCCTGCAGCTCACCCATGTCAACCGCAAGTGTCGGCTGATAACCAACGGCAGACGGCATACGTCCAAGCGTTGCAGAAACTTCGGCACCGGCCTGGGTGAAACGGAAGATGTTGTCGACAAAGAGAAGCACGTCCTGGCCTTCTTCATCACGGAAGTATTCAGCGCAAGTCAAAGCAGACAGAGCAACACGGGCACGCGCGCCGGGAGGCTCAGTCATCTGACCGTAAACAAGCGCACATTTGGGAAGTACGCCGGAGTCTTTCATCTCATGATAAAGGTCGTTACCTTCACGGGTTCTTTCACCAACGCCGCCGAAAACAGAAATACCACCATGCTGCATGGCGATGTTGTTTACCATTTCCATCATGATAACGGTTTTACCAACACCGGCACCGCCGAACATCCCCATTTTACCGCCACGGGGGAAGGGAACCAGAAGGTCGATAACCTTTACGCCGGTTTCAAGAACGCGAACAGTCGTATCCTGTTCGATAAAAGAGGGGGCATGTCTGTGGATGGGCAGCATTTTGTCTTGGGAGATATCGCCAAGACCGTCAACCGGGCGCCCCACAACATTAAGAACACGGCCCAGGGAAGCTTCGCCCACCGGCATCATAATGGGAGAGCCGGTATCTTTTACCGGCATACCCCTTTGAAGACCATCGGTTACGTCCATGCCGATGCAGCGAACCACATTGTCACCCAGGTGCTGCGCCACCTCAATTACCAGATTGTCTTCCATATCCCCGATGGTGGGGTTTGTTACTGTCAGAGCAGTCAGTACCGGAGGAAGTTTTCCGGGCTCGAACTCAACGTCAACAACAGCGCCGAGGACCTGTGAAATTTTACCTATATTTTCAGCCATTTTATTCTCCTATAAAGCTGTTTTGTCTATGCTTACTTAAATTACCCCTTAAGGGCTTCGGCACCGCCGACAATATCCATAAGGTCGGATGTAATACCGGCCTGACGGGTTTTGTTAAATATGGTCTGCAGTTCATCCACAAGATCTTCACATGCCTTGGTTGCATTTTCCATGGCTCGCATACGTGCGGCATGTTCCGACGTTGAGGTTTGAAGCAGTGCATCATATATCTGAATAAAGATATTTTTGGGAAGCATTTGACCCAAAAGCGCATCCGAAGACGGCTCGCAGATATGCTCCGGCAAAAATGTACCGTCCTCCGCAGGTGCGGCTTCTCCCTGTTCTACTACATCATCAAGGGATGGGATGGGAAGAATCTGTTTCACTGTCGGGATTTGTTTTGCCATACCCTGGAAATCAGAATAGATCAGATACACTTCATCCACATTTCCTTCAAGGAAACTGTCGATCAATACTTGTCCTGAGCCGGAAGCCACTGAGAATTCAACATTGCCGCCCACAACGCCGATATATTCGGCATCAATGGAATTGCCCTGTTTTTTTGCCCAGTCGCGGCCCTTTTTGCCGTAGCAGACAAAAGAGACCTCTTTTCCTTGAAGCTCAGATTTAAGCATAGTTTGAGCTTTATTAATCAAATTAATGTTAAATCCACCACACAGACCCCTGTCTGAGGTACACAGGAGCAGGGCCACCTTTTTTACTTCATCTTTGGAGATCAAAAGGGGGGATGCTTCCTCCCCTGATTTCCCGGCAATGGATCCCAGAACCTCTGCAAATTTAGAAGCATAGGGTTTAAATGCCTCCATGGCATTCTGGGAACCGCGCAATCTTGAAGTAGCGACCATTTTCATGGCAGAGGTAATCTGTCTAGTCTTTTTTACACTGACTATTTTCGATTGTACTTCTTTTAATGTTGCCATATGATCTACCTTTGCGCCTATAAATTATTATTTTTTTTTAAAATAAATCCGAAGGATTCGACCCTAGCTGAGGGTTTCCTTAAATTCTCCGGCATAGGCGGTAAGGCATTCTTTCAGCTTAGCCTCAAGTTCATCATCAATTTTTTGTTTTTCCTTGAGACCGGAGAACACTTCCGGAAAACGGCTTTCAACAAAGGGATACAAACCGGCCTCGTAGGCAGGAACGGCTTCTTGGGGATAGGCATCAAGATATCCTTTGGTACCGGCATAAAGAATGGTTACCTGTTTTTCCATGGGAAGCGGCTGGTACTGGGGCTGTTTGAGCAACTCAACCAATCTTTCACCACGGGTCAGCTGTTTTTGGGTTGCGGCATCAAGGTCGGAACCGAACGCGGCAAAAGCTTCAAGCTCTCTGAACTGGGCAAGGTCCAGACGCAGGGTACCGGCCACCTGTTTCATGGCTTTAACCTGGGCTGCACCACCAACCCGGGAGACGGAGAGTCCAACGTCGATGGCCGGACGGATACCGGCAAAGAAAAGGTCTTTATCCAGGAAGATCTGGCCGTCGGTAATGGAGATAACGTTTGTGGGAATAAATGCGGATACGTCACCTTCCTGGGTTTCAATGATGGGAAGGGCTGTCAGGGAACCGGCACCAAGCTCATCACTCATCTTGGCGGAACGTTCCAGCAGACGGCTATGGTTGTAAAAAATATCGCCGGGGAACGCTTCACGTCCAGGCGGACGTCTGAGCAACAGAGATACCTGACGGTAAGCAACAGCCTGTTTTGAAAGGTCGTCATAAACGATCAGGGCATGTTCCCCTTTGTCACGGAAATATTCGCCCATGGCGCAACCAGCGTAAGGCGCCAGGTACTGCATGGCGGCAGACTCGGAAGCAGAGGCCACAACAACCGTTGTGTATTCCATGGCACCGTGCTCTTCAAGGGCCGCAACCACCTGAGCAACCGTAGATTTTTTCTGGCCGCAGGCAACATAGATGCATTTAATACCGCTTTCTTTCTGGGCGATGATGGCGTCAACAGCAACCGCTGTTTTACCGATCTGACGGTCACCAATGATCAATTCACGCTGGCCGCGACCCACCGGAGTCATACCGTCAATCGCCTTAGAGCCGGTGTAGCAGGGCTCGTGAACACCTTTTCTGGCAATAACACCCGGAGCAACCAGCTCCATGTTCATATATGTATCAGAAGAGATGGGACCTTTACCGTCAACAGGTTCGCCTGTGGTGGTTACAACGCGTCCCAGCAGTGCTTCACCAACGGGGACGGAAGCGATACGATCAGTTCTCTTAACCATGTCGCCTTCTTTGATAACTTTGTCATCACCAAGAATGGCCACACCGACGTTGTCTTCTTCAAGGTTGAGCGCAAGACCCAGAATCCCGCCGGGAAACTCAACCAGCTCCATGGCTTTTACCTTTTCCAAACCATAAACACGGGCAATACCGTCACCCGCTGACAGAACGACACCTGTTTCGCTCAGATCAACCTGTGCATCAAACCCTTTAATTTGATCTTTGATTATCTGGCTTATTTCTTCTGCTTTAATTTCCATTATACACTCTCACCTTTTTTTAAAGTTTCCCTCATATTGATCAGCTGGGTTTTTACGCTGCCGTCAAGAACCAGATCGCCGATTTTTGTGATAATACCGCCGATAAGATTTGAATCTTTTTGCACATCAAGCACAACGGTTTTACCGGTTTTCTTCGTCAACGACTTCTGGATTTTATTGATGTTTGTCTTGGACAAGTTCGTAGCAGCCACAACAGTTGCCCTGACAACACCTTTAAGCTCATCAGCCATTGTGTTATAATAGGCTGTAATGTCTCTGAGAAAACCGATCCTACCTTTATCAAAAAGCAATGACAAAAAAGAACTCATCACTTTTGAAAAGCCTGCAGCAGCAATTACCGACTCAAGAAGCTTTTTACGTTCATTTTTTCCGATTAGCGGGTTGGTAAGGGCCTGTTCAAAACCCTGTTGGGAGTCTAAAAGCCCAACCATCGCGGAAAGTTCATTATTGTACCCCTCCGCCTGACCATCCTCCTGGCCTATCAAAATCAACGCCTTGGCATAACGCCTTGAAACTGCAAGATTCTTCATTATGCCTCCACCTTTTTCAAGTATTCATCGACCAGACGATTCTGATCCTGGGTTGTGATGGATTTTTTAATGAGCGCCTGTGCCTGCTCCATTGCACGATCCACAACTTCCTGCTGAAGAGTCGCCTTTGCAGCTTTGAACTCTTGTTCGATATTGCGCTTTGCCATATCTTCAAGTTTTTCAGCCTGGGCTTCAGCCTCTTCAAGAATTCTTTTCTTGGCATCTTCACCCTGCTTGATGTAATCTTCAACAATCATTTCAGATTCCTGTTCAAGATTTCTAAACCGGGTTTCGTATTCTGCAAGTTTCTTCTCTGCGTCGGCCTTTTTCTGTTCCAAGCTTGTTAACTCTTCTTCAATCCCTTTTGTACGGGAAGAAAAAAACTGTGCCACCGGCTTTCTAGCAATGAAAAAGCAACCAATCACAAGAAGGACGAAATTAAGTACTTTCCAAGTATCAATATCGTGCCATGCATTCTGATGCGCTGCGTGACCGTCACCGCCACCGGAAGCCCAAGCCACTGTCGCGCCAGCCACAAGGACCACGACAGTTGCGGAAACTTTAAGGTGTTTTTTCCAATTAATTTTTTCCATTAACATGCCCTCCCGAGAATCTTTTCGCCGATGGCTTTGGCATAGACCTCAACCTCGGCCTCAAGCGCTTTACGGGCCTGTTCGCTTTCTTCAGCCACCTGTGCCTTAATTTGGGCAAAGTTAGCCTGCGCTTTCTGATTGATCCGGGCAATAATTTCCTTTTCCTGAGCAGACGCCTCCTCAATGAACACCTCTTTTTGCTTGAGGCCTTCACCCCTTGCCTGTCTCAACCCTTTCTCGTAATCATCCTTTTGTTTTTCAAGATCAGCCGAGGCTTTTTCAGCACCTGAACTTAAAGTGCCGACCTTGGACTTTCTTTCAAGAATGACATTTCGAACGGGTTTGAACAGAACCAGGTTGAGGAGGAACAGCAGGACAAGAAAATTAACCATCTGATATACCGCTGATATATCAGGAATCACAGTTATCATAAAGTTCCTCCACCAGTTAATAATTACAAAAATTCAACTACTTATATCCTATTGGCTGAAATCGCTCGGATTCAGCCTAAATGCCTATAATGATCGAGACTTGAGTACCATCCAGTAAACCTTTTGTCAACACAGAATACAGCAATTCTAAATAGTGTTTGGACGAAAAGTCACCGACCTGCGGCGTTGCAGAAAAATTTACAATCCTGATTGCCAATTGTGATTTCGGTTATAATTTTCCCTGCACCTTGCATAGAGGCAACGTTTCGCCCAAACACAGTTTTTTGGTCAGACTCTAAATAATAAAGAGATCAGAATTCAGGCTGTGTTGAATTTTCGCATGCTGATATTAAGCAAAATACCAAAGCCGACCATGTTGGTTACAACCGAAGATCCTCCATAGGAAACCAAGGGTAAAGGCACCCCGACCACGGGCATCAGGCCCATGACCATGCCGACATTGATAAAAATCTGCCAAAATATCATAATGGTAATACCCATGGCCAAAAGGGAGCCAAACATATTTCGGCAATTGTAAGAAATATTCACCCCCCAAAACAACAAAAGAAAGTAGAGGATCAGCAGCACAACACACCCTACAAGCCCCCACTCTTCGGCCAATACGGAAAGAATAAAATCCGTATGCTGTTCAGGCAGAAAATTTAAAGCATTCTGGGTCCCATGGAGAAACCCCTTCCCGGTAAGCATGCCGGAGCCTATGGCAATCTTGGACTGAATGATGTGATACCCCGCACCAAGAGGATCCCGCTCAGGATTCAAAAAGGTTAAAATCCTGTCTTTCTGATAATCCTTAAGACCAAAAAACCATACCAGAGGAACCAGAGAGAGCCCCGCCCCCCCTATAATGAATAAAACTTTTTTTTCAACTTTTACAAATATAGTAAGACAGCCGGCAATAAGCAGAAGCAAAAGCCCTGTACCAAGATCGGGCTGAATAAAGATAAGGCCAAAGGGGATAACACATAAAATCGCAGGCTTGATAAGATGCGTGAAGCCTAAACCTTCGGGACTGATACTATCTGAGAACACTGAAGCCAGGCTGATGATCAAAGAAATTTTCATCAGTTCCGAGGTTTGTATCCGAACAGGACCTAACACCAACCAGCGCTGGGAGCCGCCGCCGGTATGCCCCACAAGCCAGGTGGCTACTAAAAGTCCGACACATATGGCATATATAAGGAAATGTAATTTGGCAAACTCTTTAAAATCAATGACAAGGCAGCCCATCATGATGACAAACCCAACGGCAAGCCAGACAACCTGTCTTTTAAACAGGGGATGCAGGGCAGTTCCGTCATACCCAGCGGTCACCGCCGAATAAAGGATGATCAGCCCCAAAATACAAATAAAGAAAATAACTAAAAGAAATCCCCAGTCAAAATTTGATACGAGACGGCGGTCAAACATTTTTTTACTCCACATGGGCCTGGTCGTGCTTGACCACGGCAATTGGGACTTCAGGGTCCCCGAGATAGGCATGAATCAACTCTTTTGCTACAGGAGCAGCTGCACTGGAGCCATGCTCCCCATGTTCAATGATCACGGCAATGGCTATTTTAGGGTCCTGTGCAGGCGCATAACAGACAAACCAGGCATGATCCTGGAGGGTGCGCCTCAATTTTTTATTATCAAACGCTTCTCCGGCTTTGCGGGAAAAAACCTGTGCCGTACCTGTTTTTCCGGCAATTTGAATGTCGGGAAGACGGATATGCCGGGCAGTGCCACGCTTGCCATGAACAACTTCTAAAAGCCCTTGTCGCACAATGGCCAAATTTTTTTTGGACGCCGGCAAACCACCGGTAATATCGGGTTCAATCTCCCTTATCACCTGCCCTTTTGCATCCCGAACGGACCTGACAAGCCTTGGCCGATAAAGGGTCCCATTATTCCCAACCGCAGAAATAAACACCGCCATCTGCAAAGGGGTAACCAGATTAAACCCCTGGCCGATACTGATGGACAGGGTTTCACCAGCCTGCCAGGGCTCCTTGAACCGCTTTTTTTTCCATACTGAAGTGGGGATCAAACCTGGGCGCTCATGGGCCAGACGGATGCCGGTTAACCGCCCCAGCCCAGAGCCATGTGCATACCTTGCCAGGGCATCGACCCCAACTTTTTCACCGGTCTGATAAAAAAACACATCACACGACTGAGCAATGGCATCCACAACATTTAAATTGCCATGTCCGTATCTATTCCAACAATGGTAGCGACGGTTGCCAAACTTATAAAATCCCGGGCAAAAAAAGGTTGAATTGTGGTCAATCACCTTTTCTTCAAGCCCTGCCAGGGCCGTGATAGTTTTATATGTGGACGCCGGGGGATATTCCGCCTGAATTGCCTTATTATTCATGGGTCTGCCCGGATTATCTCTTAAAGCTTGCCATTTCTTAGTGGAAATACCGCCAATAAAATCATTCTGGTCAAAACTAGGCGATGATGCCATAACCAAAACATCGCCATTTGACGGGTCAAGGGCCACAACAGCCCCATCATTCTCCCCAAGCAAGCTTTCAGCCTTCTGCTGAAGAGATAGATCCATTGTCAGAACCAGATCCTTTCCGGAAACAGGTTCCACAGTCTTAAGAATCTTTATCACTCGGCCGTTTACATCCACTTCGACCTGATGCCCCCCCCTTTTGCCCTGCAAATCCGCTTCAAAACTTTTCTCAACCCCGTACCGACCAATGGAGTCCCCGGACCGGACATTCGGAAATTTACCGGAAGCCAACTCTTCCTTATTGATCTCGCCAAGATAGCCTATAAGATGGGCAGCAGTTTTCTTATGGATATAATTTCTGGTGGGTTCAATAGCAATGTGAATACCGGGCAGGTCAAACTGATGGGCCTCGATAACCGCAAGCAGATCCCTTGTTATGTCCCGTTTAAGGACAAGTGGTTTATAAAATGCCGATCTTCCCGCTTTTTTTATGGTTGCCATCAGATCTTCATAAGCATCGCCTGTCAGTATAGCCAGGCGCTCAAGAGTTACCTTCAGTGGTTTGGCATCCTCCAGTACAATAGTCAAGTCAAAGGCCGGCCGGTTGTCCACAAGAAGATTATGATTGCGGTCATAAATCAGTCCCCTGGAGGATTTTATACTTTTAAGCCGGACACAATTGGTCATTGACAGCCGCCGATACTCTTCCCCGTGGATCATCTGAAGATAAACAAGCCTTAAAAAAAGAACACCAAAAATAAAAACAATACACAGACCGGCCCCTATATATCGATGCTTGATCCAATCCCTATCTGAACTTTTATTGATTACGCCCACATTACCCTCTATATTTACGGGTCATGTGCCGGCAGGACTGTTTTACGGCATTTAAAAATTTCTGGTGCACGATTTCCATAAACCAGACGCCGATGGGAATACCAACAGCGGCCAAGAGGACTTGACTAATGCAACGGCGGTAATCCGTAGCCGCAATTGCCTTGTGACCCTGGAGCAAAAAAACACTGAACATAACCAAGCACTGATAAATGCAGGCGGATGCAAGGCTGACAATAAAGACAAAAATAGCGCTGCGCTGAAAAACCAGCCGGCGCAGAAAAAAAATGATCAGATAAATACACAGGTACGAGGTGGTATGGAGGAAGAACGGCGAACCTGACAGACTGTCCATGATGCTTCCGATGATTATAATACAGAAAGGCACCCAGTAGCGTTGGGAAAAAAGACTTAGATACAATACATTGATGATCATCAGATCAAAAGAGTAGGGAAACCAGGAAAAATCCGGGAGAATAACAGTTTGAATGATAACCAGAAATAGGGTGAAAAAGAAAAAAAATATGAAATTCATCATACTAAAAATATCCGTCTGTCAATCGGCATTTTTATAAACCAGCACTTCTTCGAGCCTGTCAAAATCTACAGCAGTTTTTATGATGATATCCTGGAATAACTGGGAATGATTTTTTTTTACATCAAGTACTGTTCCGATTCTCAATCCTTTTGGGAATACCTGATCCAACCCTGAGGATACAATGACCTGTCCTTGTTGCACCTGATCCTTTCTCAAAGTATATACAAAAGAACAAGTATCTTCATTATTGCCCTTGACCATGCCACGCACCCGGGTCTTCTGGATCAGCGCATCAACAGCTGAATTGCGGTCGGTAATCAGCAGCACCCGGGAAAACCGGCCGGACACTTTAATAATTTGCCCTACGATTCCTTCTGACACCAGCACCGGAAGACCTTTGATTAACCCGTGTTTTTCACCCTTATCAATCATGATGGTTTTAAACCAAGGAGACGGATCTCGAGCAATCACCTGAGCTGCAATATAAGCCGCGGGCATTGAACTTTGAAAATTGACAAATTTCTTTAACCGGGTATTTTCAAGCTCAAGCTCTTTGCACTTGTTGGCTGTGTGTCGGGCCTTTGACACCTCACGTCTCAATGCCTGATTTTCTTCCACGGCAAGCACGCAGGAAAAATAGGTCTGCCATACCGATTCAGTAAAACCGATAATACGGGAGGTCACAAACTGAAAAGGAGACGTAATGGTTATGGCCAGTCTTTCAACACCACCCGCCGACAGGGTCTCCCGGCTGGACATGGTGATTACAGTGAGCGCCACCGCAATAAAAAAGCCCACGCCGACAACCATCATAATCCGCCTGGAAAACATTACCCTTAGCTGATGACCACTTCTTTAAGAATTTCTATACAGTCGAGGGCTTTGCCGCAACCCAGTGCCACTGTGGATAATGGATCATCAGCCACGACAATGGGAAGGCCGCATTTTTCTTGAATCAGTTTATCCAGGTTTTTCAACAAGGCACCGCCACCGGTTAAAACAATGCCGGAGTCCACGATATCAGCGGCCAGTTCCGGCGGGGTTTGTTCCAGGGCAATGCGAACGGTTTCGACAATCGCTTCAATCTGCTCTGAAATAGCCACCCGGACCTCTTCGGAATCAATGGCCAATATCTTAGGAATTCCGGAAACCAAGTCCCTGCCCTTGACTTCAATCGTCTCAAGGTGCTCCGGATCAGGATAGGCATTGCCAATGGTTGTTTTGATAATTTCTGCGGTCCTTTCGCCGATAAGCAGATTATATTTGCGTTTGATATGCTGGCTAATGGAAGCATCCATCTTGTCCCCGGCCACTCTCAGGGATTGGGTATATACAATCCCGGCCAGGGAAATGACCGCCACCTCAGTGGTCCCCCCACCGATATCCACAACCATATTGCAGGTGGGCTCCGTAATGGGAAGGCCTGCGCCGATTGCTGCAGCCATGGGTTCTTCTATGAGAAAAACCTCCCTGGCACCAGCGGATTCCGCGCTTTCCCTGACCGCTCGTTTTTCCACCTGGGTGATCCCGGAAGGTACAGCAATAATAATCCTTGGGCGCACCAGCGTTTTTCTGTTGTTATGAACTTTACGGATAAAATGCTTGAGCATGGCTTCGGTGACTGCGAAATCAGCAATTACACCGTCTCGCATGGGTCGGATAGCCACAATATTGCCCGGTGTCCGTCCCAGCATGCGCTTTGCTTCCAGCCCCACCGCCAGCACTTTGTTTTTGGCCCGGTGGTCCGTTTTAACCGCCACCACTGAAGGTTCACTTAATACAATTCCTTTGCCCTTGACATAAACCAGCGTATTTGCAGTGCCAAGATCAATGGCCAGATCATTGGAAAAGGCCCCAAGCAAAGTATCAGTTACAAAGTTCATTTGTCCTCTTTCATACAAATTGGGAGTTGTGTTTTATCAAATAGATAATGAAAAAATACTGCTAAAAGTATAGTTGCTAACAAACTTAGGTTTTTTTTACAAGAATAAAAGTGTTTCACTCCTGTATATTATCGTTATAAGCAGATGCGATCAAATCATGAATCCTGGGCCTGAATTTCCTTATATCAATATTTTCCCGGCTCGGATGAACCCGATTGGTCAAAAGCACTGTAATCAGACCATTGTCAGGATCTACCCAGAAGGATGTGCCGGTAAAGCCTAAATGTCCGACAGATCGTTTAGAAAAAAAACGACCTGATGACGCGTTTCCTTCACTTGGGGAATCAAATCCTGCCGGACGCACCATCATTCCATTAGTATCGGCAAAGCATCGAATAACCGAAGAATTTATTACTTTATTTTTTTTATTTTCAAGGGCCTGCAGGATCTGGCAACACAGGCGATGGACCCCGGAAGCCGTGCCAAACAGGCCGGCATGCCCTTCAATGCCGCCTGCAGCCCAGGCATTTTCATCTTCGACCTCCCCCAGCATCATTTTTCTTCGCCAGGGACAACGGGAGGTCGCGGCAAAAACAAGGGAAGATTTATCCATCTCGGGCCTTGCCAAATCAGAGCAAAGGGGATTGAAAAACAAATCATAAATATTTAAAGGCGCAAAGATGCTGTCATTAACAAATGTATCCAGCCGGACACCGGACAAATGCTCTATCACCCAGGCCAAGAGAATAAATCCCAAATCACTGTAAATTTCCTTGGAACCAGGCTCATATTCCAGGGGTTCTTCCAACACCAGTTGTCGAAGGCACTTTCCAGCGGCTATGCCGGGGACAGGGGCAGGCAGCGATTTAAAATACGGACGGTGGGCAGGCAGACCAGACCTGTGGCGCAGCAACATGTCAATGGTGATCTCGGCTTTACCCGTTCCACAGGCAGCCGGCAGAACGTCCTTTAAACAAGTTTCCTGGCTTAACTGCCCTGATGCAATCAAATTTGCGACGGCCAGGGCTGTAGCCAGGGGCTTGGTCAGGGAGGCCAGATCAAAAACCGTATTCAATGTCACAGGTTCCCCAAACCTTATGTCTGTTACACCAAAGGCCTTGTGGTAAAAAACATGGTTCCTGTTCGCCCACAGCAGCACAGCACCTGGAAACACACCGTCAGCCACAGCATTGGCCATGGCGTTATCAATCTTTTGAAACGCACGAAGTGTCATTTTACGCTAAAATCCCATTCAAGATATGCATGGTCTGCATCCAGAGTGGCGGTCCCCCCCATGGGAAGAGAAAGGTTAACTGCCCCGTGCCCCACGTCAATACCCATGCAGATCGGAATGTTTGCATCAAAAAACACCTCTTGAATGATCTCAGGGATATAGAGTTCATTATCACAATTTTCAAAAGACCCGGTTACAACCCCTTTGACACCTTCCAGCACACCGGCCATTTTCATCTGGGTCAGCATCCGGTCAATCTTATATGCCGGTTCACCCACGTCCTCCATAAAAAGAATATCGCCCATAAAATCAGGTTGATAAGCTGTCCCGATCATATGAACAAGGGTGGCCAGGTTTCCGCCCGCAAGCCGTCCTGTGACACGTCCTCTTGCAAGCACCTGATCAGGCGGCAGATCAATGCGTGTAAAGCAACCTGTCAGGGTTTTTGCGAAACTGTCCAATGTCTTCTTATCCGCCAGACCAAGGGAAACCAAATTTGGCGCGTGCAAGGCACAGATCCCGGCTTTGGACACCAGGGAACTGATCAAAGCCGTGGTATCTGAAAACCCCATCAACAGTTTCGGATTTCCGGCAATGGAATCCCAGTCCAACAACGGCAAAAGGCGCATGGCACCAAATCCGCCCCTTGCCGCAATGATGCCTTTGATTCCAGGGTCGGCAAACAGCGAATTAAGCACATCTGCTCGTTCTCGGTCCGTGCCGGCAAGGTACCTGTGCCGACCTGTTATGCCGTTGGGAATGTGAACTTCAAACCCCATGGATTCAAGACACAGGACCCCTTTTTTGAACGCCTGTGCATCAAAGCCGGCCGATGGTGCGGCCACGCCAATGACATCTTTGGGTTTTAAACTGCAAAAAACGGGTTCTACACGTGATTTTATCAACCGATTCAATCCTTATTAATCATACCCCGGCATATTAAATGACCTTAAAATAATTTACCATTCCTTTTTTAACTCTTACAAAATCGTTTTCAATCTTTCAATTTTGTTATTAATACCAGCCTTTCGGAAACTTTCAAATTCCTTTTCAGCATTATTTAATTTTTTTCATTTACACTTAATCCAATAGCCTGCGTTCAAACAGGACCGAAGCATATTCAAAAACAACCATTTCATTGGCACTCTATTTGCTTAATATAATTATAACTTGATGATCGAGTATAACCTTTTTCAGGAGAATAATTATGACAATTCAAAATGCCCTTAACTTTATCCGGCAAGGACAACATGACAATGATTTTAGAAACAAGCTGGTAAAAGCAGACACCAGTCGGACACGACAAAAAATTTTGGATCAGAATGATTTAATTTTCACCCCGGAAGAGTTTGAAGAGGCATTTTCCTTAAGCCTTTTTAAATGTCAACACCAGGAAGATGCTGATGCCCTGACGGATTTTAGGATGTGGTGGATCATGTTATACCGAAGTCCTGATTCCGGTGTTACATCGCCCTAAACCCTATTCTTCGATTGTACCCTATTGCCTCGTTTCAATATCGATAATTGTCAATTTTTGCGCCATTGCCTTGACAATGCGGCAATTTTCACTTTAAAAAGGGTAGCGTACGGCCTTGGGGCCCATTAATAAGGCATAATCGCAAACCCGCTTCAGCGGTGAACGGCCCAAGCCGTATTTTGGTAGTAGGTAAGTGTGGATTTTTTCCGGGTTACAGCAACCCTGTAGCCCGGGGGATCTCCTGTAATCCAGAATTCCTACCCGACTTAAAGGACGGGGTTTCCTTTGGAGGATTGATGAAAAAATTTATCATCGGTGCCTTGGTACTACTTATTGGTGTACCTGCGTTTTCGTTCACTTTTTTTAATTTTTTAAATTTTTCGGCAGGACTGATTCCTGTGTTTATGATCCTTGGCGGTGTCATCGCGGTATATCTTGGCATTGAGGAACTCAAGCAGGCAGACAACAGTGAGGCAGAGGTTGAACTACCTGAGAGACAACCTACGAACATAATAGAAGAAAAAAACGAACCTGTTCTCGACAAACAAGATATCCAACCGGCACCGGAACCAATCGAAAAAACAGAAGAAAAGGGTACAGACACACCAGATGAGCAGCCGGAATCACCGGATGGACAGCCGGAGTCGGAAATACAGCAAGACGCTGAACCCTCAGTGCCCGAAGCGGAGGCTCCTGCCAATGAAAGCGTTCAATTTAAAGGAAATATTGAAACCCTGGTTTTCCACAGCGTGACGTGTAATTTTGCCAGTGGAAAAAATTGCAGCATGGATTTTACCACCAAGGAAGAGGCCGAAGCCCAGGGCTATAAACCATGTAAAATATGCATGCCTGACGCTTAAAGGCCCCACGGATTCATATTTACCCCTTGATGATCGAAATCAGGTTACGGGCAGGTAATCTTCCCGTACCGGAGAAAAAACCTCAATGGCAACGCTGTCTTCCAGGACTTCAGCACGGTGCTCGACCCCGGATTCAATGCACCAGGAATCTCCGGGGCCGACGTTCTGGTATTCATGCCCAATGTAAAGATTGATGCGCCCGGAAACGAGATATCCGGTCTGCTCGTGGGGATGAGTGTGGGAGGGCAGCAAAGCTCCTTTGGTCATTCTAAACCTGACCAAAAGCGTCTTTTCCCCATATACCAAAGTTTTCATCTCAATGCCTTCCATGGGCACGACATAACCGTCTTCATCATGAATTGCAAACAATTGCTCTCCCCCCATTGTTTTGCCATAATCTTTTAAAATTTATCTTTTAATTGTTTACCAGGACTGCTTTTCCAGTCAAAAAATGTTATTCTGACATTATTACCTAAAATTGCAATATGAAATAACTAGTTACCCATACCTGGGCATGAAAGGCCTTATGAGCAGTCAACCATCAAAACCACCAATAATTCTGGCACCTGCCGGGGATACCCACTCTTTTCTTGCTGCAATAGCGGCTGGTGCAGACGCAATTTACTGCGGCCTTAAAATATTTTCAGCCCGTATGGAAGCCAGCAATTTTTCCATTGAAGAATTGGCAAGACTGACCAAGTTTGCCCATTCAAAAGGGGTTCAGGTATATGTTGCCTTTAACTCTATCATCAAGGAATCCGAAACCGAAAAGGTACTTCGTATTCTTGACAAGCTTACCCGATATGCAGATGTCGATGCCCTGATTATTCAGGATACTGCCATGGTCAGTCTTGCCGGGCAGGCAGGATTCAAAGGTAAACTTCATCTGTCCACCCTGGGAAATTGCACCCATCCTGCCGGACTTGAGGCGGCTCAAAACGTGGGCTTTTCCCGGGTGGTGCTGCCACGAGAATTCAACCTTGATGAAATCAAAGCCATGGCAGCAGCTGCCCCCGGGAACATGGATTTAGAGGTATTTGTTCATGGGGCGCTTTGCTACTCCGTATCAGGCCGGTGTTACTGGAGTTCCTGGTTTGGCGGAAAAAGTTCACTGCGGGGCCGTTGCGTTCAGCCCTGCCGGCGACTTTATGAACAAAATGGGAAAAAGGCCCGGTACTTCTCATGCATGGATCTGTCCGCGGATGTACTAGCCAAAGTGCTCAAGGAAATTCCCAACATCAGTACCTGGAAAATTGAAGGCAGAAAAAAAAGCCCCCATTACGTTTACTATACGGTGATGGCTTATAAACTGCTCAGGGATGCGCCGGACCAAAAAAAACAGGCGTTGTCGTTTTTAGCGTATGCGTTGGGAAGAGAGGGCAGCCATTACAACCTCTTATCCCATCGGGTATCAAATCCTCTGGATCATGGGTCCGAAACGGGCTCTGGACTGTTTTTAGGCCGGATAAAAAACCCTGAAAATCCATATTTTATTTCAAGGGAAGCGCTTTTGCCGGGGGATCTTTTACGTATCGGATATGAAGAAGAAAGCTTTCACCAAATCCAGAAGGTGACCCGGGCTATCCCTAAAAAAGGAAAATATTTTTTATCTACCCAAAAAAGCAAGCGTATCAAAAAAGGAACCTCTGTTTTTATTATTGACCGCAGGGGACGAGAGATAGAAGCAAAACTATCACGCCTTGGTGCCGAACTTGTTGAAATTCCAAAGGTAACAATCAAACCGTCGACCCTGTCCGTTACCCACAAAAATGCAAGCGGCAGCGTAAAATCATCAAGCCCAACAAGTGGCCATAGAAAAAAAAGACAGCCTGATATATATGAAATGGATGTTTTCAGAAAAAAACCTGCGGGCTTAAAAACACACAACGACACGGGTTTCTGGATTTCTGCAAACAGCTACGGAATCAAAGCCCAGGCCCAGGCCTGGTTGTGGCTGGATCCTGTGCTTTTCCCCGATGAGGAAAAAATCTGTCAGAACTATATAAAAACCGCATTAAAAAAAGGGGCAAAAAACTTTGTACTCAATTCCCCTTGGCAGATAACCCTGTTTGATAATCCCCAAAGACTCAACATCTGGGCCGGGCCCTTTTGCAATATCACCAATCGCCTTGCAGTGGAAATGCTCAAGCGCAAAGGTTTTTCCGGGGCCATCGTAAGTCCGGAACTGGATAGCCAGACTCTTTTGTCCCTGCCGGGACGCTGCTGTCTGCCTTTGGGGGCGGTCTGCCGGGCCAACTGGCCCCTGGCCATATCAAGGATTGCAGCCCCAAACCTGGATCTTGGTAAAGGCTTTACCAGCCCCATGGGAGAAATTGCCTGGACCAGCAAGCACAATGCAACCTACCACACCTTCCCCAACTGGCCCCTGGACCTGTCGTCCAAAACCGGTGAGTTAAAACAGGCAGGCTTTGTCATGCTCGTTAATATATTTGAAAATATACCTAAAGGCATCCGGATGAAATCACGCCCGGGCACCTGGAACTGGCACTTGAAACTGCTTTAAGTAAATGATCAAGTTTAAAACTACGAAGGGCCGATCTTTTGAGAGATCGGCCCTATAATAATAAAAATAGTATGTTTAGGGTGAAATCCGGATGGATGGATAGATACCGGCATTTTCTCCGGACCGGTAAGGTTGCAGAGTATTAAACGAAATCTGCTGGTCATGCTGAGCATGTCCGATCATCTCACACACATCATCATTGCAAAAGGCCCCATTGGCCTCAAGAATATGATCAATGCGGTGGGTGAAGGCATCAACAAAACTTTCCCCCGAGCCTGTAAAGGTCATATCTCCAATGGACTGGGTACCCCTGAGCCCCTTTATTTCTTCTATGGGAATTGAATTTTTTAAAAGTTCTTCGGTGCAGGAAATGTATCCCCAGACCAGATGACGATCGGGAATGGTCAATGGCTCTTTGATATCAATAATGGTATGGGGCATAACAATACAGCCTTTGCCAATGGTAAGTCTTGCATCCTCTTTTCCAAAAAGAAAACTATTAAACCCCACAAAAGTTTTCAAGCCAACAAACGTGTTAATGATTTTCCCGCCGTGGGCAGTAACACACAAGCCTTCAAGATGGGAATTGATAATAAATGAGTTTTCCTGGGCATTGGAGCCATCTCCCATCTTGGTATTCTCCACATAGGCCCGCTGGGAAATCAACACATTTTCCCCGATTTCAGTCTTGGGTTTTATCACGGCATACCGGTTTACAGCTGAGCTTGCCGGAGCTTTAATGGGCTCAAGATCAACCACCTCAAACAGCCTTTCATACTCTGCCTCTTTTTCACTGACAAACTCATAGATCAGACCCCGGGGCTGATGCATTTCATTCACGCCGATGTATTTATCCAATACCTCTTTTTCATGCCCAAATTTGAATTTAAAATCATCCGTCTCAACCCATATAACGCCGGGATCAATTTTGCGATGGAAAAACTCTCCGGCCTGAATATAGGAAAACTCTCCGACTATGCAGGAATGAAGATTCATTAAGTCCACCGTGGCAAAGGGGCCAAGAAAGCACCCTTCCATGGTGGCACCGTGAATATTTGCATAATGAGCAGAAACGGTATTTCTAATGGTGAATTCCTCAGGGGTTTCAGGATTATGGGAATTGCTATGCACTAGCGTTTTGTACAACAGGCTGCCTGTTATCGCAAAAATCTCATCATCCACCAGGGGTAAGGGATTGTCCGTATCAAAGATATCACCTTTGCGCTTGAGTTCGTCTCCCCGGATATCGCTTTTGTATATGCATGACTGCCTGACAAGGGCCTTGCCCAAAAAATAAGATCCGGCCATGCTTGAATTGACAAATTTGAAAAAAATGGGATGACGGGAAGTTATGCCGTAAAAACAATAAAATTTGGTCAGTTTGTCAAACTCAATGGTATTATCAACAAAGGTCCGGGTATTAAACTGAAATTCCCTTAGATTTGCGTTGGCCCGGTTGGTAATTCTTTCAAGCAAAAGCTTTACATTTTCCATTGTTTTGCCCCCTGTCTATAACTTAATGTTATGGATTTTAAATTTTTTTTCTTCTTCCTCAGATTTTCATGTTCATAACATAGGATCAAAAGACAAACAACGATATAATTTCTTGTTCTGAAACCGCACAGATAGAGTTCTTTTGGGCTTTTCATTTGTAAATCCGGCAAGGGGATGGTAGAAACTGACCTGCGGCCTGTTTTTGATGGAACAGCAAATGAGAAGGAACCCTGCTCAAGGATGCAATTATTTCCTGAAATTCATCAATTAATGAAATCCCCTCTGGATTTTACCCATATCCTGGATGAGATCCCCTTAGGCATTCTCGTGATGGACAAGGATTTGCGGGTGATCCACCTTAACCGATTCTTCCAGGCACTGACAGGGTTTTCCCTGGATATGGTCAGGGGTATTCCCTGCAAAAATGTCCTGCGCAGTTCTGCATGCATCATCAACTGTCCGGCCCTTGCCACCCACCGCAAAAACCGGTCCATATCCTGCACCAGCGATATCATCAACACAGACCGCCAGAAACTGCCTGTGCGAATCACCAGTGCACAAATCATGGATAGCCAAGGGCATTTCACAGGTTATATTGAAACCATCGAGGATTTGAGAAGCAGCGCCACCAATAACCCGGAAAAAAACGTGGCCTACAGTTTTGCCAATATCATCGGCCGAAGCCGGAAAATGGAAACGATCTTTCAAACCCTTCCCATGCTTGCCCAAAGTGATGCCTCTATCCTGATCACCGGGGAAACCGGCACGGGCAAGGATCTTGTGGCAGAGGCCGTACACCAGACATCCGGACGCGCTGGCGGTCCGTTTATTAAAATCAACTGCGGTGCACTGCCCGCAACCCTTTTGGAATCCGAAATTTTCGGTCATATGAAAGGGGCGTTCACCGGTGCTGTGGAAAACAAACCCGGCCGGTTCAAGCTGGCACACAACGGCACTATTTTCTTAACGGAAATCGGAGACCTGCCCTTGCCCCTGCAGGTTAAACTACTCACATTTCTCGATGACAGGATCATTTATCCGCTAGGTGCCACCAAGGGATTCAACGCCAATGTACGAATTATTGCCGCCACCCACCGTGACCTTGAATATATGGTATCCATTGGTAAATTCAGAAAAGACCTGCTGTTCCGCCTGAATGTGGCCAGGGTGCATTTACCTCCCTTACGGGAACGGGGTGCAGACATCCGCCTTCTGCTTGACCATTTCCTGAACTACTACACAAAAAAACAGGGTAAAAAAATCAATGGGTTTGCCGAACCGGTCCTGTCTGTTTTATTGAATTACGGCTATGAAGGAAACATCCGGGAACTGAAAAATATCATGGAGTATGCGGTGAATGTGGCTCAGGGTAACAGAATCGAAGCGGATAATCTGCCGGCATATATTCTGGACCACGAACCTGTGCAAAGGGTTTCAAAAATGCCTGCAGCAGAGGACGTCCCCAATACCCAATCGGAACAACTATCCATTTCTACACGCCCTCAACCGGTAGAAACCGGACAAACCTGGTCCTCGGTGGAACGGCAGATGATTATTGATGCGTTGAAAACATCCCGGGGTAAAAAAAATAAAGCCGCGCAAATTCTTGACATGAGCCGCAGCACGTTATGGCGGAAAATCAAGGCGTACCAGATAAAATAAAATTATGAGATTGCATAAGATAGCTATTCCTATACTTGGTGAAGAAATTGTACCCAGATTTGACCTGACCACTGAAGTCATCATTCTGACAACAGATAAACGTTCCGGCATCCAGGACAAAAAAATTATTGTGCTGCCCAGGTCCTCCCCTGATGAATTATGCAACACCCTTCTGGTTCAGGAAATCAACACCCTGATCTGCGGTGCTATTGAAGATGAATATTATGAATTCTTAAAATGGAAAAAGCTTGAGGTATTTGACGGGGTTTCCGGCCGCTGGCCCCAAGCCTTTGAACGGTGGCAGAGTCAGACCCTGAACCCGGGAGACATCCTTTTCACCCGCATGGTTGAAGGCAATTCGATATAGCGTTTCAAAACGTTTCAAAAAGTATCGTTCATTTTGTTTCACATTGTTCCAACCTGATTCTTTTTTTTCCGCATGAAAACCCAACCCTTCGTTTTAAAAACAAATTTAAAGCATGGCATGCTCCTTGCTGTCTGTGATTCTGATTTTAGTTGATAACTTAAAACTGGCTGAGCAAATTAGAGAACATGACCCTGATTGCCATTACATGCGGTATATATGCCGCCCCTTACCGATTCATTGACGCATTATCCGCCTTATATCAATGCACTGTATATGAAGATCCGGTACTGGTAAAACAAACCGGCCAGGCACATGATCTCAAAACAGACCTTATTTTCAGGACCATCCAGTGCAGACACATCCCTTTTGACAATTTTACCCACGACAGAAAAAAATGCCTGGCCGCCCTGAAAGTACAGATCTCCAAAAATATTTTACATGGCCCCTGTCTTTTTTCAGGTATTTTATCCCACTTGATTCCCGATTCTGTTTCCGGCATCTACAGAATCATGTCGGCTACGCCCATGCAGGTTCGCAGGCATAGGGCCATGAACATATACCATCTATCCAGTCAGGCCGCCGCCACTGCCATCGACCGGTCTGATCACAGGGAGCAGCGATTTGCCGCCCAGTTAAATTTAGACTCCCTGTGGGATCCCGCACGGCACGATATGGCTCTGGAGTGGAAAAAAATTGATGCTGCAACACATGACATGACCAGGGAAGAGGTTAACCAGACCCTCGAAATAATAAGGCCGGATATCGAACGCTCAATGGAAAATGCCGATAAAAAGCTGCATGCTGTTGATTTTAATATCAGTTCCAGGGTTGATGCAGCTTTAGCCGGCCTTGGGCACCACCTGATTATTGAATCGGATACGGGCCATGTGCTGGTTACACTGGACAGAAAAATTATGAACCTCGCCCGTGCACAAAAGGAAATCATGGATCTTGCCCGTGCGGTGCCCGGCGTAAAATCCGTAAAAACGAAAATCGGGCCTAACTTTTACAAAGACGGCATTGTTCGCAATTTAAACCTAACCACAGCGTTTAAACGGAAAAATTGATAAAACAAAGAGTTGAAAAATATTAAAAATGTTAATAAAAACAAAATTTAAATGAAGCAATGATTCATTAACCCAAAGGAGAGAGGGACCTAAATGACAACTATAAATGCAGATGCAGCAAAAACACAACTGGACTGGAAAAGAATTCTGTTTATTCTAATTGGGCTGACCCTGTTCGCTATTGTCAATTTTTCTCCGGCATGGCCGGATGCTGTGGATCCTACCGGAAAACATTTCATATTAAGTGCCCAGGGCAAAGGTGCGCTCGCTATCTTTCTTCTAGCTGGCACCTGGTGGGTATTTGAAGTCGTGCCCATCGGCGTGACCAGTCTGGCATTAGGTGCGTTTCAGGTGCTTTTTGCCGTCCGTACAGCCAAGGAGGCCCTGAAGGATTTCATGACCCCGTCGGTCTTGTTTATCTTCGGCTCCCTGGTCATCGGCATGGTGTTTACCAAAACAGGTTTAACCAAGCGACTGGCTTACAAAATGCTTGCCGTTGTGGGAGAAAGAACCAGCATGATTTACCTGGGATGCTTTGTGGTTACAGCGGCATTAACCCATATTATGGCCCATACAGCTGTGGCAGCCACCATGTTTCCGCTTTTAATGACCATTTACGCGATGTACACAGATGAACCCGGCCCCACCAAATTTGGTAAGGGGCTGTTTATCGGCATGGCATTTGTGGCAGGCGCCGGTTCTATTGTCACGCTTTTAGGTGCCGCCAGGGGCGCTGTGGCCATCGGTTTTTTTAAAGACATCGTGGGCAAGGATATATCCTTTTTCGAGCTTACCTATTACATGTTCCCTGTGGGCTGGGCCATGACCTTTATCCTCTGGGGATTTTTTATGATTTTCTGCAAACCAGAAAAAAAGACCATCCCAGGCATCAAGGAAAAGGCAAAATCACTGGAAAAAGCCATGGGCGGCATCACAAAACAGGAGATACTTGCCGGCACCATCATCTTTCTGGCCATCGCTATCATGTCCGTAAAACAGTTTATCCCTGCCATATCCAACCTGGACAAAAATGCGATCATGCTTGTGGCAACGGTTTTATTCTTTATTTTCAATATCCTTGACATCAAAGATCTTGAAACGATTCCCTGGAATATTATCCTTCTGTTTGGCGGTGCCATGAGTATCGGCTTCTGCCTGTGGGAAACAGGTGCTGCCGAATGGCTTGCCATCAACTGGCTGACCCTGTTCCAGAAAGCCAATTACTTTGTTTTCATTTTAAGCATCGCATTTTTTGTCATGATCATGACCAACTTCATCATGAACGTGGCGGCCATTGCCATATCCCTGCCCGTGGCACTGGTTATTGCCCCCTATTTGAATGTGGCACCTGAAGTTATCCTGTTTGCGTCTCTTGTAACGGCCGGTATGCCATTTTTACTGCTGGTGGGTGCAGCCCCCAACGCCATCGCCTACGACTCAAAACAGTTTACCACAGGCGAATTTTTCATGTACGGCATTCCAGCGTCCATCATCTTGATGGTGATTGTCGCTTTGTCCATATTCCTGTGGAAACTCATGGGGATGCCCATCACAACGATATAAAAAAAATCAAAGCCCCGGTTCGTTTCCCCTGATGATCCGGGGCTTTGCTGTTCTCAACACCGGTTATGTTGACAGTTACCTGCCAAATATAGTAAAAAGCGGCCCAATGCTAAGTCCATATTCTTGATATTGAACCAGGAGTTTTCTTTTGAAAATAGTGATAATCGGTGCCGGGGGCGTGGGTTACAACATTGCCGGCCGTTTGGCCCTTGAAAGCAAGAATGTCGTGGTGGTTGATGTGGACGCACATGCCACCAGAAAAATTGCTGAAGACCTGGATGTCAAGGTCGTAACAGGATCAGGCAGCAACCCTGATACCCTGAGGGAGGCCGGAATTGTTGGAGCGGATATCCTTTTAGCCGTTACAGACAGTGATGAAATCAATATTGTATCCTGCCTGATCGCCAACCAGATTTCGCCCATGACCAGAAAACTGGTCCGTTTGCGTAATGAAGGATTTATCCCTTTCCATACCAGTCTTAAAAATGAAGCCCCGCACATTGACAACATCATCAACCCCGAAGCCGAGGTTGTCAAAACCATTAGAAAACTAATGACCATTCCAGGCGCCGTGGACAAGGGGGAGTTTGTCAACGGTCGAGTCAAATACGTGGGTATGCGGCTTTCTGAAAATTCTCCCATCGCCGGAATGGAACTGGCAGAATTCCATAATGCTTTTGGCCAGGAACGGCCTTTAATTGCCGCCATTATCCGGGACAATAAAGTCATTGTACCCAGGGGTAAAAATAAACCCATGGCAGGGGATCTGATCTATTTTGTATGTGACACCCAAAAGCTTAAGGAAACCCTGAGCCTTTTAGGGGTAACGGTCCGGCCGGTAAAAAGAGTGCTTATCGTGGGCGGCGGACGCATCGGTTTCAAACTCAGCCAGTCCCTGGAGCAAGACAATATTCAGGTCAAAATCGTTGAAGCCAGTATGGATCGTTGCAACGCTCTTTCCATGCAAATAGGAAAAACCGTGGTGCTTCACGGTGACGGCGGAGACCAGAAGTTGTTCATGGAAGAGAATATCAGTCAAATGGATGCGGTGGTCTCGGTGACCAATGACGATGAAACGAATATTCTTGTTTCCCTATTGGCAAAAAACATGGGGGTAGACAACACCATCACCCGCATCAGTAAGGCAAGCTATTACCCTCTATTGTCCACCATCGGCATTGAAAAAATTGTCAGCCCCAGGGTATCGGCTGTTTCCTCAATACTGCAGGATATACGCCAGGGCAATGTGATTTCGGACATCTCCATTTTCGGTGAACAGGGAGAATTTATTGAAGCGGTCGCATTGGCATCCTCTGCCATCACCAAGGGACCTATCAGGGATATCTCTTTTCCCAAAGACACCTTGCTTGTTTGTATCATCCGCCAGGAAGAAATCATCATCCCCATGGGTGACAATCGGGTACAGGCAGGGGACCGAATTATTTTATTTGCGATCCAGGCCGCAGTGAAAAAACTGGAAAAAATGCTCACTGTAAAGCTTGGTTTTTTCTGATGCGCTGGCCCTTTATCATACGGATCATCGGTGTCCTTCTTTTTGTACTCGGCCTTTCCATGGTGCTGCCTTTGGGCTGCAGTCTGTTTTTTAAGGACGGGGCCTATCAAGGCCACCTTACAGCCATGGTGGTGACCACAATCATGGGCACGCTAATGATTTTCATCTCAAAAAAGGCCGGAAACCATGACTACATCAACCAACGGGAAGGCATCGCCGTTGTGGCATTAGGATGGCTTGGCGTTGGTCTTTTCGGTGCCCTGCCCTTTTTTCTGGCCCCTGATTTTTCTACGTATACAGATGCTTTTTTTGAGTCCGTGTCCGGATTTACCACCACGGGCTCATCGGTGATGACCAACATTGAAGGGGCGGCTCCCAGCCTTTTGTTCTGGCGAAGCCTGATACAGTGGCTGGGGGGCATGGGCATCATTGTTCTTTCCCTGGCCATTTTACCGTTTTTAGGGGTGGGCGGCATCCAGTTATATAAAGCCGAAGTACCAAGTCCGGTACCTGACAAACTCACCCCCCGGTTATCAGATTCCGCCAAGATTCTTTGGATTGTGTATGCAGGTATGACGTTTTTACTCATCCTTTTCCTTTATTTCGGGGGAATGAGTTTATTTGAATCAATCTGCCACGCCCTGACCACACTTCCCACCGGCGGCTTTTCACCTAAGAACCTCTCCATCGCCCACTATGATTCCGCCTATTTTGATTATACAATTACCATATTTATGTTACTTGCAGGCATCAACTTTTCTCTGCATTACCAAATACTGCGAGGCAATGGTCTTGTGTTCTGGAAAGACTCTGAATGCCGATTTTTTCTGTGCGCTGTGGTTGTAGGTACCCTGATAATCACACTCAACACCTGGGGGCCATTGTATGACAGCTTCTCCAAAGCTTTCAGATTCGCCATATTCCAGGTGGTTTCCATTGTCACCACCACAGGCTATGCCACGGCTGACTATGAATTATTTCCGGGCCTGTCCCAGGTCCTTTTATTTTTTGGTATGTTCATGGGTGCCAGTGCCGGCTCCACGGGCGGCGGCATGAAATGTGCCAGGATTATGGTTTGCATTAAATACTGCTACCGGGAACTGTTCAAGCTCATCCATCCCCGAAGTGTCAGCCATATCAAACTGAACAACACCCTGATTCCCGAAGAGTTGCTGCGCTCCATCCTGGGATTCATCGTGTTATATGTCCTGATTTTTATCATAGCCACCGCACTTCTATCCTCACTGGGTGTGGATCTTTTGACCTCATTAGGCGCTGTCGCCTCGTGTATCGGCAACATCGGCCCGGGTTTCGGCACAGTGGGACCGGCGGAAAATTTTGCACACCTGCCCCAGGCCGGCAAATGGCTTTTGTCCTGGTGCATGCTGGCAGGACGACTGGAAATTTATACTGTGATTATACTTCTTGTCCCCGAATTCTGGAAACGATAGTTTCAATTTCAGATCGCTGTGGACAGCGTAACCCGGGTATCGTAATAGGGCGTCCCATTACCCACCGTGCTGACCATTTCGGTCGTAAGCCTGTTCAACCCATGGCCGGCTTTGATCCACCCGCCGCGTTCGGTGATCAAGCAGTCCCGCCTTGTGGATGCATCGGCGCGAAGCAAGGCTTTCACGCTTCCTATAGGGCTTTTGACCATTACCGGCCGACCGTCTGTAAGGCCCAATTTTTCAACCTCGGCAGGGTGCAGACGTACCTCTGGTAATGGCGGATGGTCTGCAAGGGTTCGTTCGGAGCAGATGTAATCAAAGGGAGCCACACTCAACAGGGTGTACGGATAATTTTCATCATCATTTTTGAAGATAT
Source organism: uncultured Desulfobacter sp. (assembly GCF_963675255.1). Lineage (GTDB taxonomy): Bacteria > Desulfobacterota > Desulfobacteria > Desulfobacterales > Desulfobacteraceae > Desulfobacter. The sequence goes on along the minus strand of NZ_OY775937.1, from coordinate 2,408,127 downwards.
CCCCGTCGAAATTAGTCATGAATTCGAATTTTCCCGAAGGGGTGGGAAAAACCTTGTCAAGATAAGGAGCCATGGGTTCCGGAATTCGAAAAGGGGTGTGCCTCAATTCATCCAAATCGCCTCCCCAGGCTTTAACCGGAGCGCAAATCTCGGCCAGCCAGACATCGGCGCCTTTACAGTACTGATCTTTAAAGGAAAACCGCTTGGCAAGTTCCGTAAACATCTGAAATTCGCTTCGGCAGTCGCCCACGGGCTCAATGGCCGGGTTAACCGGACCCACATAGTTATGGCCGAAACTGGCCATTACATCGTATTCTTCAAGAAAGGTAGTTGCCGGCAGGAACACATCTGCCTGCTCTGCGGTATCATCCAAAAAGTGGCCGCTATAGACCACGAACTCCATGCGATTCAAAGCCTCAATCACACGTTCGGAATTAGGGGCCATGCAGACCGGATTGGCCGCCGTTACGTAAACCATGCGAATCGACGGATTTTCCGCGTTTAAAAGTTCTTCCCCCACATAGGGCATCAAAAGCGTCCGACGTTCGGGATTGAGGTGGTCTCCCCAACATTTCGGATCATAGGGACCATATTCTTCGAATCCCTGGCTGACCCCTCCGCCTTCCACACCAATATTCCCTGAAATCGCCCCTAAAGCATCAATGGCGCGAATGGAGACATGGGCGTCTTTGTGACGGTGAAGCCCCCAGCCCAAAAGGATCGACGTGGGTTTGAAGTTGATCAGCGTGTCTGCGATGTACCCGGCATCTTCTCTGGACACACCAGCAAGGCCACAAAGCGCATCTACACTGTAACGATCAAGGATGGCTTTGTATGCATCGAAACCTTCGCTGTGATGGGTAAGGAAACCGATGTCATGGGCACCCCGGTCGATCAAAATTTTTGCGGCGGCCATGGCCAGATACGCATCCATATTCGGAGCCGGGGCAATATGCAGGTCGGAAAGGGCGGCGCTCCGGTTACGAAAGGGATCAATGGTGATAATCCGGCCGCCTTTTTTTTTTATCTCTTTGATGATGGGAATCAGTCCGATCTGTGTGGTTACAGGGTTCCTGGCCCAGAGAATCATGGCCTTGGAGTTGTAATGGTCCAGAGGGTCATGGGAGATGCGGTTTCCCAAGTCCAGATTCTGGGATGCCTGGCCGGTGCCGCCGCACAGTGACCCGTGCAGGGTGGTGACACCTCCGAACAGGTTGAAAAAATACTTATTGAGCAGCTTGAGGGCGGTTCGTTCGCCATAGCCTTGATAATATAGAATCGCTTCGGGCCCATCCTCATCACGGATCGTTTTCATTTTTTCGGCAATGACATCCAGGGCCTCATCCCAAGAGACCTCACGCCAACCTGACGCGCCACGCATCATGGGCTTTGTGATCCGTTCTTTGCTGTAAACCCGGTCGATGTATTTTGACGTCTTGTGACAGGCCAACCCCCGGGTCAATGGATGTTTTTTCGACCCCGTCAGACGAATTAGACGGCCGCCTTCAACCGTGGCTTCAAGCCCGCAGGTGTTGGGGCAGTCCCTGGTGCAGGTGGTGATAATTTTTTTGATGTCTCTCATCTCAATACTTTTTCTGTGTTGAACAAATGACAGTAAATATCCAATCTGCGCATTTTTTCCTCTTGAAATAAGTTGTAAAACAATATTGAATGTAAGACAAGTTGTTAATGGCCATCGTTCAGTTACGTTTACTCGATCATCAATTTTTAAAAATTCCAATATCGCAGGCAATTATTTTTTAGGAAAATGTTATGTGGAACGGTCCGCTTTAAACGGTGGACCGGCGCACGGATGAAAATCAATGAAGGTTGTATTGTCATGTCCCATCATCTATTTTTAAACAGGCTTTAAGGATTTGCTTATGGACTCGTCTCCAGAAAAAAGAAGCGCTCAAAGATATATACATAAATTGCCGATGGATCTTTACCGTATGAATTATCAGGACAAACATAACAATTATTATGCAGAGATGAATGATTTTTCTGACAATGGACTGTCTCTGATGACAAATGAAAAATTAGTTTTAGGAGAATTGATCTATCTTGAGCTGAAAAATTACGATCCCCATATACGCCTCCCCATAAAAAAACAAAGTTACAGCGGCATTATCAGATGGGGAAAACGGTACCAGCCGGCCAATGCCGGCGCTAACGGTCTTTACAAATACGGCATCGAATTTGTAACGCAGAATGTCGGGCCGTAAAATTGTTTTATTTTATTACAGCCATTCTCAATACCTTCGCCAAACTAAAATTTAGTTGGGGATGAAAAATGAGCGGTTTTTCCTTATGATATTCGATTATTACAAAGCATATTATAAGGAAGAACTGCTCATGAATGAAATTACCACGCTTTTAACTTGCATGCACCCCTTACTTGACGCAAACACTTACCGTCATTTTCTGATTATCAGTCAAGCCTTGCTGACGATGACAGGTCGGATTACCATGCTGAGCATCAGTCGCTGGACTGATAAAGGAGGAAGCTATCGTACTGTACAGCGGTTTTTTTCAAAAGATATCCCTTGGGGTTCACTCAACTGGGCGATAGGGAAAACATTTTTGAAAAAATCAAAAATTATTCTTATTGCTGGTGATGCCACAACTGTAACCAAGTCAGGTAAGAAAACCTTTGGTCTTGGCAGGTTTTTCTCTTCCATATACTCTCGTGCAGTTCCTGGGATTGCCTTCCAAACCCTTTCATTGCTGGATGTTGAAAAACGAATTTCATGGCCAATGTTAATAGAACAAATGCTTCCAAAGCCAAAGCAGAAAAAGCTGGTAGTAACGAAAAGCAAAAAACAAACGCGGGGCCGGGGAAGGCCCAAAGGTTCAAAAAACAAGAACAATCGGAATGTTGTACTCAATGCGGAAATGACGCAGGTACAGGCCATGTTGAAAAAACTTTTAAAGCTAATTGGGGATACGCTTCAACCTATTTACTTTGTGTATGACGGTGCATTCGGAAACAATGCGGCTGTTCAAATGACACGACAAGTTGGGTTGCATCTAATTTCCAAATTACGCAACAACTCTGCCTTGTATTTCAAGTGGAATGGAGTCTATTCCGGCAAGGGGAGGCGACCAGTTTATGGTGATAGAGTTAATTATAAAAACCTTCCCGCAGCCCATTTAAAATCAGAAGAAACCAAAAAACACATCCGCACCCGCATCTACCAAATGAATGTGATACACAAAAAATTTGCCGACGCTCTGAACGTAGTCATCATCGAGAAAAAAAACGTAAAAACGGATAAGATAGCCCGCGTTATCCTGTTTAGCACCGATCTTGAACTTGATTGGAAAAATATCATTGACTATTATCGTTTGAGATTCCAGATTGAATTTAACTTTCGTGATGCAAAACAACACTGGGGACTTGAGGATTTCATGGTCATAAAAGAACAATCAGTCCTCAATGCTGCCAATTTATCCCTATGGATGGTCAATGTTTCCCAGGCAATGCTGGTGACATCCGGCGAAGAAAGTATTCTTGACCTGAAAGCCCATCATCACGGGCTTCGTTATGCGCAGGAAGTATTTAAAATACTTCCTGAAAACACAAAACCGATTAATATTGTACAGCTATTTAAAAAGATTCCCGTGTTAGGACGGATTCATGGGGAGAAAAAGGCTGCTTAGTGGCGAAGGTATTGATTCTAAATATGAATTTAATCCTATTCAAGCATACCGTAACAGATTGAAATTTCTTTGAGAGAAATCATATTTTTATAATTTTTCAATCTCAATTTTGCCAAATTTAGAATTTTTATAATTTTTCAATCTCAATTTTGCCAAATTTAGAATTACTGATTTTATTACAATTGTCTTGACAACCCTGAAAAGCAGCATGTACATATCAGTGGTTTTTTTCCCAGCGGGGAACTTGACGACAGAAATCGGCAATTCGAATAAAAAATAAATTGGGGAAGGTATGTGTCAATTTTTTAGTTCTACATTCATCATTCTGCTCGGAGGTTTTTTATCTCTTGTTTTTGCCCGGCAGAAAAAATTTTCAAAGGCAATTGCCGTGTTGTTTCTAAGCGGGGGATGTCTTTTAGGGCTTTTTGATACGGCAACCAAGCTTTTAAATTCAGCCGAAGCCTCGGCCTCTTTCAGGTACTTGGATCTCTTTTTTCTTTCCTTTCATGTTGACGGTCTTTCCGCCTTTTTCCTGACCGCCATATTTGCTGTTTCCCTGATGGCCGCCATTTACAGTTTCCACTACATGGAAAATGAAGCGGGCGGCATTAAAATTGGTGTCAATTACTTTTTCTTCAGTATCCTGATTGCCTCCATGGCCCTGGTGGTGACTGCCGCCAATATCCTGACCTTCATGATTTCATGGGAAATCATGTCCCTGTCCTCTTTTTTTCTAGTGATTTACAGCCATGAATCAGCCGAAAACAGAAAAGCCGGTTACCTTTACTTTATCTTTTCCCATGTAGGAGCCATGTTCCTCCTTGCCGCATTTGGGCTCATTTACGGCCATACCGGAAACTTTGACTTCGCCTCCATGGCCGAGATGTCTGAAACAGTGAAAATATTGATCTTTGTGCTCTCTTTTATCGGGTTCGGCTCCAAGGCCGGCGTGTTTCCCTTTCATGTCTGGCTGCCCCATGCCCATCCTGCGGCCCCCAGCCATATCTCAGCAGTCATGTCCGGGGTGATGATCAAGACCGGCATTTACGGGATACTACGGGTTTACACGATTCTGGATTTTCACACCCCTGTTTTCGGGTATATCACCCTGATTGCAGGCGTAATTTCCGGGATTCTGGGGGTGGTTTATGCCCTGGGCCAGCACGATATCAAGCGCCTTCTGGCCTATAGCAGTATGGAAAATATCGGAATTATCCTCATCGGCTTAGGCGTCGGGATGATTGGTGCGGCAACGGGCAATCCCCTGGTAGCTGTCCTTGGCTTTACCGGCGGCATTCTCCACGTTCTCAACCACTCGATGTTTAAATCCTTGCTGTTCATGGGGGCGGGCATGGTGCTGCACCAAACCGGCACCCGGTCCATTGACGCTTTAGGTGGGCTGCTCAAAGGCATGAAAATTACCGGAACCACATCAATCATCGGCTCTTTGGCCATTTGCGGCCTACCGCCCTTGAATGGATTTGTCAGTGAATTCTTCATCTATATGGGCAGTTTCAAGGCCATCCCATTAGGGTCCATCAGCTTTGCTATGAGTGTGCTTGCAATTATCAGCCTGGCCGTTATCGGCGGACTGGCCTTGGCCTGTTTCACCAAGGTAGTAGGAGTGGTTTTCCAGGGAGAACCTCGGACCAAGGCTGCCGAAAATGTCCAGGAAAAAGGCTGGGCCATGATGGTTCCCATGGGCGTCCTTGCCGCGGCCTGCGTGATCATTGGTGTATTCCCAAAAGTGTTCATCTACATGGCCCTGACGGCAGTTCAGGCCCTGGGTCTTGACTATGGCCGGGTCCCGATTGAGCCCTTTGGTCAAATAACCGGCAACATCACCTTTGCCGCCCTGCTTTTCCTGGTCCTGGTCCTGATTGTCATGGGCATCCGGTCAATCTACTACAAAAACAAAACCACAACAACATCCGGGACATGGGGCTGCGGCTTTACCCAGCCAACGGTTAAAATTCAGTATACTGGAGCTTCCTATGCCGGGTCCATTTTAGAATTTTTCAGTGCCGCAGCCCCGCTTTCCGAAGAGCATCCACCTATCAAGGGACGGTTCCCGTTAAAAACCCATTACCACAGCCATATCAATGACATTGCAGAACTTCACATAAAAAATGCGGTTGTCCGTCCCGTTTTTTATCTGTTTGACAAGCTCAGGTGGATGCAGCACGGGGATATTCATCTGTATATCGGATATATTTTGCTGGCAATTGTATTGCTGCTGTTTTTTATATGAAATCAGCCGGCAGCTAAAGGCTAACAGCTTTAAGGAATACTCCATGATTCAATCCATTTCACTCTGGCTTGCAGCCATTTTGGCAGCACCATTTTTTTCAGGCCTGATTCTCAAGATCAAGGCGTTTTTCGGGGGAAGAAAGGGATCGCCCATTTTGATCAATTACTACACCCTGATCAAACTGTTTAAAAAGGGGTCGGTTTACAGCAACAGCACTACCTTTGTGTTTAAACTGGGTCCGGTCATCTCCCTTGCCGCGTCAATTACGGTTCTCATGTTTTTGCCCATTGCAGGGCATGATCCTGTGTTCTCCTTTAACGGAGATGTGATTTTTATCCTGTATATTCTGGGACTTGGTCGGTTTTTCACCATTGCAGCGGCCATGGATACGGCATCTCCCTTTGAAGGCATGGGCGCCGCCAGGGAAGCTTACTTTCCCATTATCTGCGAGGCGGCCATGTTCATGATCCTGATCTTTTTTTATCGGATCTCCGGAGAACTGCAATTGTCCGCCTATTTTGCAGGCAGCAACACCCAAAGCATGTGGAGTTCAGCAGGCGAACCGTTGTTGTTCATAGTGATCTCATTTTTTATCATCCTTCTGACTGAAAATTCCAGGGTCCCGGTGGATGACCCAGCCACCCACCTTGAGCTGACCATGATCCATGAAGTCATGGTCCTGGATCACAGCGGCCCGGATTTGGCGTTGATTGAACTTGGTTCTTTTTGCAAGCTCATGTTCTATTCCAGCATTATTTCAAGGATGATTCTTCCCTTTGAATCCACCATTTTCGGATTCCCGATAGCGATGTATCTGATAGGCCTTCTAATCGTCTACGTTGCCGTGGGCGTAATAGAATCGGTGATTGCCAGGTACAGGATGGACAAGGTGCCCGGGTTTGTGCTGACATCTTTTGCCCTGGCCTTTTTTGCAACCATCATCTCCTTGGAGTTTGTGAAATGATATTCAATCCAGTTGATATAATTTTATCCTTTGTGCTGCTATCTGTTTTGTTTTCATTCGGCACCGATCGGGTCCTAATACTGATCAAACTGCTGGGATTTCAGGGAGTCGTGATTTCCATTATTCCCTTTTTCATCGGTCATGATATGAGTACCGGCAGCACGGTGTTTACCCTGGCAACCCTGATCATCCGGGGGATCATTATCCCTTTGAGTATTTTTGTGGCCATCAGAAAGGGGGCTATCCGGCGGGTGGTTGAACCCATTGTGGGGTATCATGCCTCTATTTTGTGCGGTTTGGCGGTGATTATCGGCGCAACTTATATTTCCGGACGCCTTGATTTCGGGTCCGTGAGCGGGTTTAAACTTCTGGAGCCTACGGCCATTGCCCTTTTGGTAACGGGAATGTTTCTGCTCATGGCCCGAAGGAATGCCATTGCCATGGTCATCGGCTATATCATGATGGAAAACGGGATTTACCTGGTCGGGTCGGGCTTGTCTGTTGGTACCCGCCATATTGTTGAATTCGGTATTTTATTGGACGTTCTGGCCGGAGTCATGATCATGGCCGTGATCCTCCGTAATATTAAAAAGACCTTTGACGACGTGGATACGGCGTTACTTAGAACTTTAAAGGATTAGGGTATGGTTGAAATAGTATTTGTGACCCCTTTTATTGCCGGTCTTGTCGCGTTTTTCCTACCCAAAAGTATTGGCCGGTTTCTGCTGGTGCTGACCGGAGCGGTTCATCTAACACTTTCGTTTATGCTGTGGAGAGAGCACCCCCAGGCGTTTTTTGATCGATATTTTGCAGTGACACCCGAAGGCATGCTTTCCCTGCTGGTGATTTCCCTGCTGTTCTTTTTGATCTCCATTTACACCGTGGGTTATCTAAAAGAAAGTCAGATCCAGTCCGAAGGCCTTTTTATAGGCTCCATGCTGGTGTTCTTGTCCACCATGACCATGGTCACCCTGTCCGACCATATCATGGTCATGTGGATCGCCATTGAGGCCACCACCCTGGCAAGCGCCCCGCTGATTTACACCCATCGCTCCGCCGCCTCCCTTGAGGCGACCTGGAAATATGTTCTCATCTGTTCGGTGGGTATTGCTATGGCCCTTTTGGGATCTGTTCTGGTGGCCTTTTCCATGGGCCAGGCAAATGCCGGTACGCCGATATCTTTTTCCGCCCTGGCCGGGACGGCCAAGACCCTGGATCCCGTGTGGCTTAAGGCCGGATTCGTCTTTATCCTGGTGGGATACGGTACCAAAATGGGACTTGCGCCCATGCACACCTGGCTACCTGATGCCCACAGTGAAGCCCCAAGTCCTGCATCGGCCCTTTTGTCGGGAGTCCTGCTCAACTGCGCTTTTCTGGGAATTTTCAAAACCAATAAAATTATGGTGGCGGCTGGGCTTGAAAATTTTTCAGGCGGGATTCTCATGGTGTTCGGCCTGTTATCCATTTTGGCCGCAGCCACCTTTATCCTTAAACAAAACGAATACAAACGGATGCTGGCCTATTCCAGTATTGAGAATATGGGCATCATTGCATTCGGAACCGGTGTGGGCGGCCTGGGCGTATACGGTGCAGTTATCTGCATGCTCCACCACAGCCTGATCAAGTCATCTTTGTTTCTTTCCTCGGGTAACATTCTGCTGGGATACGGGAACCGGATGATCAAGAATACCGGAAACCTGGTAAAAGGTATGCCCCGGACCTTCGTTGCCTTTTTTGCGGGATTTGTCGGGATTGCCGGCTTTCCGCCGTTCGGCATTTTTATCGGGGAACTTTGCATTATTGTCGCAGCGTTCAGGGCCGGTTTTCACGTGGCCGTCACCGTTTTCATTCTGAGCCTGTGCGTTATTTTTGCAGGATTTGCCAACCAGATCATGAAAATCAGTTTTGACGAATGCAACACGGTGATCAAAATTAAAGAAAAGGCCAGCATGGTCTGGCCCCAGTATCTATTACTCCTGACTTCACTGATCTTGTGTTTCTTTATCCCGGATTCATTGAATCAAACCATATCCGATGCAGTAACAGCCATTGGCGGAGGACTCAGATGAGCAACGCTTTTTTACAGATTTCAAACGCCGAAAAAGTCTCTCGGGAGGCCATTCCCCACCTTTCTTTTGATGACTTCCGGGGCCAGGCTCTGGATATGGTGACTAACGGAGGGAAAATTGTCCACTATTTTGCCTATCCGGACAAGGACAGTTTAAAATTTTTAGCGGTGTTGCGGACCGACAAGCTTTTTGTGGCCGACTGTGATGTGCCGGACGCCTATCCGTCATTCACCAGAATCTGCGAACCCTTTCACCTGTTTGAGCGGGAAATGGCAGAGCAGTTTGGTATCCGTCCCCAGGGCCATCCCTGGCTGAAAATGGTCCGATACCATCCCAACTACATGGAAGGGGTGGCTGATGTGTTCGGCAATGACTATTCCCAGGACATCCCTGGAAATTATCCGTATTACCAGGTGGCGGGTGAAGAAATCCACGAAGTAGCTGTGGGGCCGGTCCATGCCGGGGTAATAGAGCCTGGGCATTTCAGGTTCAACTGCATTGGAGAACGGGTTCTGCATCTGGAAATCCAACTGGGATACCAGCACCGGGGTATTGAAAAACAGCTCTTGGCGGTCCCGGCCAAGCGGCTTCCCATCATTGGTGAAAACATTGCAGGCGATACGACCATCGGCCACAGCCTGTGCATGGCCCAGAACCTGGAGTCTCTGACTGGAGTTCAACCGGATCAGGGGGCCCGGGTCATCCGGACCATTGCCCTGGAACTGGAGCGCTTGGCCAACCACATCGGTGATCTTGGGGCCTTAAGCGGCGACGTGGCCTTTCTGCCACCGGCCAACTATCTTGGCAGGATCAGAGGTGATTTTCTCAATCTTTCCCTTTTGATTTGCGGCAACCGGTTCGGCAAGGGCCTGGTCCGGCCCGGTGGAGTCCGGTTTTCCCTGTCCGATGATATCAGAAAAGTGCTCAACGAACGCCTGGCAGAGCTCCGGCCCGAAGTGACACATGTACTGGAACTGCTCTTCAACGCTGTCACCGTTCGGGCCCGGTTTGAGGGATGCGGGGCGGTGAGCCATGAAGATGCCGATCATCTCGGGCTGGTTGGCCCTGCGGGCCGGGCCAGCGGCATGGCCTATGATGTGAGACGATGTTTCCCCACGGAACACTACCCGCACATGGGCATACCGGAAAATAAAAAAGCCACGGGTGATGTTTATGCCAGAGCCCGGGTCAGGTATGACGAGATCCTCCAGTCCCTTCAGATGGTTGAATCCCTTGCCGCCATCCCCGTGGAAACCCAGTGTGTAAACGAGGGGACAGCAAACGACCTGCCGCCTTCAAGCTTTTCCGTGGCCCTGAACGAGGCCTGGCGGGGGGAAGTCTCCCATGCTGTCCTGACCGATGAAAATGGAAAAATCCTAAGGTACAAAATCAAGGATCCCTCTTTTCACAACTGGAACGGGCTGGCCATGTCTCTCAGGGATATCGGAATATCGGATTTTCCCTTGAACAACAAAAGTTTTAATTTATCCTATTGCGGATTTGATCTATAGAAAAGCGGAGAATATCATATGCTCAGTGTACTGAAAAACAGATTTGAACAAGGCTACCGGACCAACCGGTATCCCGAAGAAAAGGTCAAGGTATTTCCCCGCTACCGAGGTAGACCCGTTATCCAGGATAACATCTCTGAAGAAACTCTTAAAACCTGTGCCGAATCCTGCCCCCAGGACGCCATAAATGTGCAGAATCAAAAAATCGACATGGGTCGGTGCGTATTTTGCGGAACCTGCGAGAATATCTCCAACGGTCAGATCAAATTTACCAATGACTATGAAATTGCCACGGCAGAACGCGCAGAGCTTTTAACATCAGGCGATCTGACGGCCTTGGCCGAGCACGCCAAGCAGCATTTTAAAAAACTGTTTGGACGATCTTTGCAACTGCGCCAGGTGTCGGCGGCCGGCTGCAATGCCTGTGAGGCAGACCTCAACGTTCTGGCCACACCGTTTTTTGACCTGGCCAGGTTTGGTATCAACTTTGTCGCCTCTCCCCGTCATGCCGACGGAATTGTGGTCACGGGTCCCATATCCAGGAACATGAAAACAGCCCTGCTCCAGACCTATGAGGCCACACCGACTCCGAAGGTGGTCATTGCCGTGGGCTCCTGCACCATCAGCGGCGGCCCGTTCATCGGAAGCCCGGAAATTACAGAGGGCCTGGACAAAATCCTGCCGGTGGATCTGTTTATCCCGGGATGCCCGCCCCATCCCATGACCAACCTTCACGCGCTGCTTTCCTTTTTTAAATAATTCTGAGGCGTGGAAAAGCCGGTCGGCTGTTATCGGCGGGAATCAAAACGATGTTATCGGCGGGAATCAAAACGATTTGGCTCAAAATACCCATGGCCCCCTGAATGGACAACAAAATTTGTGTAATGCAGCGTATTGGCTGCGACTGGGTTGTGTATCAGGATTTGGAAAATTTTAATTTTATTTTGGGACTTTTCTGGATTTCAGATGGGGCGCCAAAAAAATTTGCACCTGCTGGCCGCCAACCATTGCCGGGTTCGCATTAGAATCGGAGCAACCCAATGAACTACAAGATATGGATTTGGTCCTTCTCTAAAAAAGTGTTCAATTATAGACATATCTGTCGCCCAATAGCATTTAAAAATTTTACTAACTTTTAAGGTATCAACCAAGCCGTTGTTTGTATCTTTAATGAAAAAAATCTCGACATTAGTGTGATACGGAGTTAATTTGCGTTGCAAATGGACTATTACACTCTATATCAAGATTTTTTCACAAAATTATGCCAATCTGGTTTATCTGCCTCTGATGCTTTTATTTCCATAACTCATAGATATCTTGATGGTCTTCCAGCGAGAAAGGGGAAGAGAAAACTCAACAAAAATGACCGGAACTCAGCATTTTGGAAGAGTCCTTTCTGGTCAGAAGTTGCTGATGATTATTTTGCAACTGAAATATTCCCAATAGCCCTCACACGTTACCTTCAGCAGGACCAAGTTACCCAAAAAGATTTATTGCAATCTATTCTTGATCGTTCTCCTAATTCACTTTGCCAAGCGGTTAAATATTCCCAAATATTTCTTTCCCCTGATCATATACGATGGCAAGAAATCTGTAGTCTTAACATGAACCAAAATATGAAATTCGCCGCGTTCATTAAACGCTGTGAAGAGATACAACAGGAACAAAGTCGACTATATTTTGGGGTAAAGGTCTTTGAGGATGAGCTTGAGCAGATATCGCCTCTGGACGTGCTTGTTTATGCAAGTCTTTATGCATTCAAACATATAATCTTTCCGTCAGGAGGACAGGCTAAACTCGAATGGAATTTGGATTCGGAGGTATTCGAGAAAAATAAAAATGCAATTGAAAAAATTTTGTTATGGAAACTTAAAAATTGTGATGACAATTTTTTTAATCTTACAGAACAAAAAATTGCAAAATCCTTGAAAAATCATATGGTGCCTTTTCTATTTTCTGATGACGTCCCCTCCAAGCAGAAGGCACAAAGTGAACTTTTTCTGAGAATATTCGAACAACTCGTATCAGCGCATTTAAAATTGAATGAGTTTAGTACAAATGTTGTTGATTGGTTTTGCTTCAGTGAGGGGTATAATTTCGATGGAGAAAAGCCAGAACAAAGTCAATGGGCACTAAATGGTAAAAAGCTAAAAGCTCTCCATATATATTGGTTTCATAGAGCTTTAGACGAATTTATTACATCAGGCTTAGCAAAACAGTCATTTGGGCTTCCTGAAAATGATGAATGGAATCGCTGGGCTCATATAAAAGCAATACGAACGAATATCGAGTTACAAGAAATTTTTGGATTGAATGATGAAATAACAGTCAGTAACGGAATTAAAATTGAATTATTTAGGATTCTCCTTTCTGTTGAGTTAATGTCAGTGTTTTACCAAAATGATTTTATTTTACCTTTCTTTAGATATTATGAGCAGACTGGAAGCTGGCAAAGTGCGCTTCGTGATTTGGCTATGGATGGACTTGCTAATGGAATGCAGAATCGTTTCCCAATTACATTTGCAGAACGACACGAAAAAGCGAAAGCACTGCGTGGTTGGACCTGCTCGGAAAAGTGGCCACAAGGGAATCAAAAAAAAGCTGAAAAACTGCTTGAGTTTTGGACAAACGATCTAAAATCGCTTGCCATTCATTTGCGGAGCCCTATCGGTAGACCATTTCCAGAATTTCATGAACGACCAGTTCTTAAAATAGGAAGATATTTGTTTACGTTACCGTGGATGATGTGCACTCAAAACAATTCAACAGCGGCGATCAACAATTTAAGACGTCTCGGGAATTATAGGAAAGAACGTCTTTCAGAAACTCATAGGATAGAATTACGCCTTGCCTCAGCATTTGAAGAGCATGATTTTCAAGTAATGAGCAATTTTGAATTCCCAACAAACGATATGAAGCATGTCGGAGAAATTGATCTCATTTGTTTCCGTGATGACCATTTGTTTGTTTTCGAAATCAAGTCAACCTACCTACGCAAAACGTTACATGAAGCTTGGTTCCATCAAACAAATACATTAAGAAAAGCTGGTCAGCAATTAAAACGCAAAAGAGAAGCAATTATCTACGCTATTGAAAATAAAATTATGTTTGAAAAAAAATTTAAACTTGATAAATTTTCTTGCAGACAAAATATCCATAGCTGGATTATTGATACATCAATTGAATATGACCACCAATATTTTTCTACCTTTTTAAAAGTATCTCTTCAGGAAATTTTAATTGCACTTCGAAATGAACGGCATTTATTGAAAAACTCAGAGTCGTTTTTTCATTCAATTCAAGAAGAAATGTTCAATAAAAAAAGAATTGTATCGGATGACCTCTACCCGAATGGTTTCTCTGCAGGCCGATTTGCGCAGATTATAGAGAAAGGAGAGGTTTGGGATGTAATTGATAATTAATTGAATAGTATATAAATTTCCATCCTTGGTAACAAAAAAGTCCTAATCAAAATAAAAATTTCAGCTCAATAAAAATAAGATAAAAATTACAGAAGTGAAAAGCGTCCAATAATGGTATGAATGAACACTTTTTCTAAAATTATCCAGCCACCACATATTGTGCCCACCTTAGAGCACCAAAATTTAATTTAACGGGAGATTAACGTTAGGTTTTATCTTCAGGAAAGGATTCACAAAAAACTTAAGCGGTTGTCATAGAGTAAAACAAAAAAAAAGGATAGCTTGCGCCAACCCTTGAGTCGCATGTATTTATGACAATCATTGATGATTTATTTTTTTCATGGGATTGCCCTGGCCAGGAAAGCGTCTTCCCTGGCAGGGTTCCAATAAGAATCTTACCTCTGGAAACTATTCGCTGGCACGCTCAACGTATGCCCGGGTCCGGGTATCAATTTTAATCAACTGATCTTCATTCACAAAAGGAGGCACCTGGACTTCAAACCCGGTTTCAACGGTGGCCGGCTTGGTGTCGCCCGTGGCAGTATCGCCTTTGGCCCAGGGTTCGGTGGCAGTAACGCGCAGGACCACAAAGTTGGGAAGTGTTACGCCAATGGGGTTCTGGTTATGCAGAAGCACGGTACACACGGTGTTTTCCTTGAGCAGATCCACGTTCTCTCCGATCTGTTCCTTAGTCAGCATGATCTGATCGTAATTGGTGGAATTCATAAACCACCAGCCATCCCGGTCTGAATAGAGGTACTCCATATCCGTTTCTTCCAGGTCAGCCTTTTCAAATTTGTCACCGGAACGATAGGTACGTTCAAACTGGGAACCTGTGATCATATTCTTAAGTTTGCACTTATACAGGGACTGCCCCTTGCCCGGCTTTTTAAACTCAAAACCGACAATTACATGGGGATCACCGTCAATCTCCAGTTTAAGCCCTTTTCTCAAATCACTGGCTAAATACATCCAATCTCCTTAAATTTAAAATAATAAAAGCAAACCTAATAAAGCATAATCCTTCATTCTTGGCAAGTTCAGACCAAAAACAACTTGCAATTTTCCCATGTTTATAGGAAAATTTGCCGATTTAAATCTAATCCTTGTAGGAAATACCCATGATCATAGTTATTGACTTCGGATCCCAGTTTAACCAGCTGATTGCCCGGCGTGTCAGGGAAAACAATGTATACTGCCAGGTGGAACCGGCGGATATACCCCTGAAAAAATTAAAGGAACTTTCCCCCACAGGCATCATTCTTTCCGGTGGGCCTTCATCCATTTATGAAGAAAACAGCCCGACCATAGACGCCGGTATTTTTGACTTGAACGTCCCCATTCTTGGTATCTGCTACGGCATGCACTACATGGTGCATACCCTTGGGGGCACCATTAAACAGGCCGGCAAAAAAGAGTATGGCTTTGCAGAACTGCGCATTAATCCGGGCAACCCGCTGTTCAAGGAGATGGACGACAGTTTTCAGTGCTGGATGAGCCATGGCGACTCTGCAAAAGCACTGCCCCAAGGGTTTGAAATTACGGCGCAGACCGACAACACCCCCATTGCCGCCATTGCAGATTACTCAAGAAAGCTATTCGGCCTGCAATTTCATCCGGAAGTGGAGCACTCCATTAACGGGGCTGCCATGATCCGCCATTTTCTTTTTGATGTCTGCGGATGCGAGCAGAACTGGACCATGCAATCCTTCAGTGAAGGTGCCATTGCCCAGATCAAGGATGCGGTTGGAGACAAAAAAGTGATCATGGGCCTTTCCGGCGGAGTGGACTCCTCTGTTGCCGCCACCCTGATCCATAAAGCCGTGGGAAAAAACCTGCACTGCATTTTTGTGGACAACGGACTTTTACGCCTGAATGAAAAAGCGCAGCTTGAGGTCAGTCTTCTGGCTAATCTGGACATGAACATCAAGTTTGTGGATGCCCAAGAAAAATTTTTAACTGCACTGGCCGGGGTTACGGACCCTGAAAAGAAAAGAAAGATCATCGGTAAACTTTTCATTGAGGTTTTTGACGCCGAGGCCAAAAAGGTTGAAGGTGCTCAGTTCCTTGGCCAGGGCACGTTGTATCCGGATATCATTGAATCCAAATCCGCTTTTGGCGGCCCCACGTCGGTCATTAAATCCCACCACAATGTGGGCGGGCTGCCCGAAGAGATGAATCTCAAACTCGTTGAGCCGTTGCAGCTGCTGTTCAAGGATGAGGTCAGAAAACTTGGCCTTGAACTTGGTATCAATGAGAATCTTGTCTGGCGCCAGCCTTTTCCCGGCCCAGGGCTTGCCATCCGCATTTTAGGGGATGTTACCAAAGAGCGCCTTGATGTTCTTCGAAAGGCCGATGACATTCTTATCCAGGAAATCAAACAGGCCGGCCTTTATCGGAAACTGTGGCAGTCCTTTGCCGTGCTTTTACCGATAAAAAGTGTCGGTGTTATGGGAGACAAGCGCACCTTTGCCAATTGCGTGGCCATCCGTGCAGTCACATCCAATGATGCCATGACAGCGGACTGGGCCAAACTACCCCACGATCTTCTGGGAAAAATTTCCAACCGCATTATCAATGAAGTGGACAAGGTTAACCGTGTGGTTTTTGACATCACCTCAAAACCACCCGGCACCATTGAATGGGAATAACAGCCGGATATGAATGAAAACACACTCGGGGACTACCTGAACCCGGAGGATGATGGGCCACGTGAGGATAATAAGCCAGGCATGGGGGGTGAAATTTTCCAGCAGGAAGCCAACACCCTTAAAATAGAGAAATTATCCCAGCGGGTGACCATCATCTCCGTGATCATCCCCTGCATCATCATTGCCATTTTGGTCTTTGTATATTTAGATATCACCGAAAAGGTGGTGGATGTGGACCAGACCCAGGCAAACCAGATGGCACAGGTGTCACAGGATCTTGAAATCAAGCTCAATGCTTTGGATGTACGCATTGCCAAAGCCACCCACGATTTAGATGAAAAGCTGACAACCCTTGAATCCAAACGCCAGGTCCTTGAAAACCAGACAGCAAAAATGTCAGCAGCCAAGGTAGATCTTAAAGCCATGGAAGCAGCCCTTGCCAAGCTGGATAAACGAATTAAGGCCAATGCAGACCAGGACAAGTCCACCCTGGCCGCCATGGAACGTATTAACCAGCAGCTTATATCCACCATTGATAAAAACAGTTCGGATTTCAAAACGGTCTCCGCACAGATCAAAAAAGAGTTCCGCCTGTTTAAGGAGGAGTTTGATGCAAGGCTGCTCGAATTGTCCGCCTATGAACAAAGAATTGCGCAAATAGTTAAGGACACAAGCCTGCTGGGAAAAAAGCTGGATGCATTGGAAAAAAATACGGCAGTATCCATAGACAAAAAAATGGGGCAGCTTAAACAGGATCTTGAAAATCAGATTGCTGACGTTAAAAGGCGTGCAGACGCAGCAAATTCAACAGCAAAAAAGGCAGCGGCAACGGCTGCTGCTGCCAAGGCTAAACCTGCCCATACTAAACCGGCTGTCAAGACAGCATCAACACCTAAACAACCCCCTAAAAAATCCGCGACCACAACATCCCCAGCGTCCACCCCGACAACCCAAACACCAGCTCTCCCGGTCCATAAGGTACCGGGGACCTGGGGCATTTCAGAGCAGGATCTTTCCCAATAACAGCCATGGGCTGTTATATAAAAAAAATGAGCCACGCCCCACCCGCCAGCGCACGCACCCTTGAAGAGCACCTGCTTATAAATCATTGCCGGGACTTTTCTGCAGCGTACATGGGTATCAAATATATTGCCCAGCACGCAGCTGATGATCCGTTGAGTATCACCCGGCAAACCTTGGATGCGCTGTTCTCTGTATTTGAAACCACCAGGTTTAAAAAGGCCAAACAAGCCTTTTTTTTATATCATGAGGCCGCCTGCACGCTGGTGGATATGGGCAGGGCAATGGAGAACGAAATAACCCGGACCATTGTGCCGGAACTTATGTCGCTTCTGATGGAAAGTTCAGGAAACCGGCTTCGTGCCCTGAGTCAAGCACTTGGCAGACTGGCGGACAATCGCCCTGTACCGGAGATTCCATATTTTCCAAACAATATAGAACCATTGGACATTGATCTTGCCGGCCTTGCTGAAAAATTCACACCCCTAGGAATGGTATTGCCGGTGGACACACAATGGACCTGGAAGGGCAGAAGCCTGATTATGCGGGCAGGAACAAAAATCCTGGGCGTAATCAAATTTGCCACGACCCAGGACAATATCGATGAAATTCACCAGGAAGCGGTCTGGATGGATTGGTTTTCCAAAAATCCTTTAAGTCTTGGAAGCTTTGTTCCAAAACCGGTCTGCATCCAGGATAGATATCTGTTTAACATCACAGATGAACTGCCTGAAGGTGGTCCAGAAACCATATACGGGTCAGTCTGCATCGTATTTATCCCCTGCCCGGGTTATTATGAATACCCTAATTTAAAAAATGCGGCCCGGGAACAAATTAAAACTTCGTTTTTTAAATCAGCCCTGACCTTAGGCCGATTGTCATCCCAGGGAATTTTCCATACTGCGTTGATCCCCTTGTTCCATAACCGGGTTCAGCAGAACCGAAGAAACGACAATGGCAGATATTTGTGGGAACATGCCGGGCGGCTGGATCAGTGGCTGGACTCCAGTTTGTTCCCCAATTTTGCCGCATCCGGTTTGCGAGATTTTGAACATATTGCCTGCCAAAAAAAACCATTAGATCTTGAACATTATACCGGGGAATACCTGCTCAGTTTTATTCTGGTGGCAGGTTCCTGCTTCAGGAACAAAGCCCCGCACAGACGGGCAACAAACAACAAGCCTCCCCATGTGGATACCCAGGATCTTTTTTGCCCCGACCTGTTTGAATCGCTTTTGACAGGCGTATGTGAGCACTATTTCAAAGGCCTGACCGAATCGGAAACATTTGACCCAACACCATTTAATATACCTGCGCTTATTGAAAAACTCATAAAAAAAATGGGGCTTGATGAACATATGCAGGAGGCGTTAAGGGTGCAGGATCAGTTAGCCATGGACGATGATCAGTTTGAAAAATTCCTGACGGACCGGGGTGTTACCGTTATACCGGCCAAAGGAAAAAAAGAAATTATTCTTTTTACCGGCCCCCATCTTGGCGAATTCAATCAGCCCATTTCCATACCCGAACTCATAGAATTTCTGTTCAAATTTTCTGCATTCTGCGTGGCGGCCTGTTTTTTAAAAAAAACATCATTTCGGCCTTGATCATCGTTTGGTCCAAACTGTAGGGGCAGAAAGGATGATCGGACCATCATTGCACACGCAACTTATCCCCGGGATGAATGATATGTTTTTTTGACAGCTTGTTAACTCTCCGCAATCCGGACAGGGACATATTATATTTCCCTGCAATGGCAGAAAGGCTTTCTCCGGATTTCACCACGTGGAACTTTGAAGAAGATCGCTGCTTCTTAACCAGAGCCTTATAAAGGGGGGCAAATTTTTTGTGAAACCCCTCATCCTTTCCCTTGGGCACAAAAAGTGTGGCTGTTCCTTTCTCCAGATAATACCCCCGAAGCTGGGGGTTATAATCCTTAATAGTTTTGAATGGGACTTCACAGGCCTTGGCTATCATGGATAAAGGCACATCACTTTTGGGGGAGAGTTTGATTTCAGAAAACGTAAATACCGGATAAAGATCCTGGGGCTCAAGATGAAATCCATACTTTTCCGGGTTAGACATAATAAACTTAACCGCAACCATTTTCAGGATATACCGCTGGGTTTCCAGGGGCAGGTAAAGGGAGAAAAAATCCTGGGTATCTTGGAGCTTTATGGCTTCGCTCAGACCATACTCGCCCATGTTATATGCGGACATGGCCAGCAGATACGAGCCGAACTGAGAATAAAGATCTTTAAGATAACGGCAGGCCGCCTGGGTGGCGAAAAACATGTTTCGGCGTTCATCGACGTTTGAATCAATGCGCAATCCGTATTTTTTACCTGTGCTTTTGATGAACTGCCAGTACCCAACCGCGCCTTTATGGGATTCTCCATGGGGCAGGAGCGCACTTTCCACAATGGGCAGATATTTTAAATCCAGGGGCAGATTTTCCTGCTTTAAAACGCTTTCGATGTGGGGAAACCACCGGTGGGCCCGTTTGAGCCACAGCATCACCTGGGGACGGTTCCATACCGCCAGCATCATCTCTTTTTCAAGCCGCTCTCTGACTTCGGGGTCTGTAAAAGGTATTTTTTCCCCGCAAAGGCGAATATCACCGGAAAAACGAATTGCTTCCACCAAAGTGGGAATGTGGGTCCTTACAATGGGTGGTCCCAATTGGGGTGATTCAGATTGGGGTAATTCAGATTTTTGGGGGCCGAATTCTTCTTCTGCCGCCAGTGTTAAATGTGCGTCAAAAATTACCAGAAAAACTGTAAAAATAAAAAATCGTTTCATTATATCTGTGCTTTTTTATGGGAGATTAACGCCTTAGCTTCCCGGAATTATGAAACCGGGCAGAAAAATTATAATTAATAATTGCATTTCAAAATTTAAAAATCAAGACTGGGAAAATTGTATTTTAGCATGTTAACCCTTTAACTTCACTACAGTAACGCTGGTGTTTTTCCAATGGATGTGCCAGGTATTTTCAAATGCCATGTAATATGCCATAATAGTTGACCTTAATTTTTAAGGATCTTAAATTTTTAATGATCCTTATTTTTGATGATCTTTGGAGAAATGAATTAAAAAACGGTTGGTATCTTGATTTCCTTTATAAAAAAGTTGGTCCTTGAAGCCGGTATGATCTGCCTTGAAGGCCAAAAAAACTTGACGTTCCATGACCTTGAATTCAAATCAAAAAAAGATATTGTCACGGAAATAGACAAAAAAGTTGAAGCGTTTTTGGTTAAGGCGATCCTTGCCCGGTATCCTGACCACGGCGTGCTTGGAGAAGAGTACGGGGCTGTCCAGGCAAAAAGCGGATTCAGGTGGATCATTGATCCCATCGACGGCACCACGTCTTTTGTCCATCGGCTGCCCTTTTACAGCATCAGCATTGCCCTTGAAAAAGAGGGAGAGCTGGTGCTCGGCGTGGTCTATGCACCTGCCCTGAACCAGCTATTTTATGCGGAAAAAGGCAAAGGCGCATTTCTGGGTGACATCCCCATCCATGTCTCTGAAACCAGGGAACTTGACAACGCGGTTATGGCAACGGGGTTTGCATGCCTGAGGGCTGGCCTTGAAAACAACAATCTGCCGATTTTTAATGAGATCGTGCCTAAACTTCGGGACATCCGGCGTTTTGGGTCTGCGGCGTTGGATCTTTGCTATACAGCTATGGGCAGCCTGGACGGATTCTGGGAAATGAATCTCAATATTTATGATATTGCAGCAGGGATAGTTATTTTAAAGGAAGCAAGCGGCGTAATCACGGATTTTACAGGCGGCCGGCAATTCCCGGAAAAAGGCATTGCTGCGGCAAACAAGGATTTGCACAAGGAGCTGATCCGTATTCTGACAGGATTTTGCGCTTTATAAAAACTTTAGACGTTATGGACCCATGAAATTCATTTTCGCTTTTATATTTATTTTAAGTCTGACAGCCGGCGGCGCCTTTGGGTATTACAGCCATTACGACTGGATTGGATACACCATTGCCTTCGCTGTCAGCGGATTTATCGGTTCCAGCATCATCGCAATACTATTTTCATATCTGTATCTTTTTCAAAAAGACAGTGTTGAGCATGGCCCGATGCCGCCGGAAAGAACAATCAATCACCAACAGGAAATTAAGAAAATAAAAAGATGAATATTCAGTGGTATCCCGGCCATATGCTGGAAACAAAAAATCAGCTTAAAAGTGCTATTGCCAAGGTGGATGCCCTGCTTGAGGTGGTGGATGCAAGGCTGCCTTTATCCAGTTCAAACCCCTTTTTAGAGCGGATTGCCACGGGCAAAAACCGTATAAAAGTACTGAATAAGGCGGATATTGCTGACCCGGAGACGACACAGGCCTGGCTGGAACATTTCAACCAGGACATTAAACTGCCGGCAGCAGCCGTCTGCGGGACCCGCCTGCAAGAGGCCTCACATGCCTTACAATCACTGGTAGCACAGGTAGACAGGAACAAAGCCAGGAAAATCAAAGTGATGGTGGTCGGTATTCCCAACACCGGGAAATCCACGATTTTAAACACCCTGGCCGGCCGGAAAGTGGCAAAGACTGGGAATGTACCGGCCGTTACCCGGCACCAGCAACGCACCAGCCTTAAAGATAATATTGATATTTACGATACCCCGGGTATCCTGTGGCCGGTGATTGAACCCAGGCAGCGCGGACTTATCCTGGCTGTGTCCGGGGCTATCAGTGATACAGCCGTTGACTATCATGAAATCGCGCATTTTGCCGCACAGCTTTTACTGGAAAGATACCCGTCCTGCCTTGTTGAGCGTTACCCGTTCTTAAATCCGTTACCCGGAGAGCCCCAGGATCTCATCGAATCGGTGGGCAAAGCCAGGGGATGTCTAAAAAAAGGCGGATATGTCGATTTTCAAAAAGCATCACAACTTATCATAAGGGATCTTAGATCCGGCAGGCTTGGCCGGATCAGTTTTGAAACACCAAAGGATATAAACGAAAACTATGATACAGATCAATAAACTTCGCCACAGGCTTCGGGCTATACTGGTTGTTGCGACCTTTCTTTATTGCGCACCACTTTGCCATGCACAAATTGCCGAACTGACTTTTCAAAATGAGCAGTCCCAACAGTGTATTGCCATTGTCGATGCCCTTGAACGGGAGCATTTTACCGGAAAAAAACTGGATAAAAATATGTCTGTTCTGGTATTTGACCGGTATATCAAATCCCTGGATCCGGGCAGACATCTGCTGACCCAGGCAGATCTTAGTGATTTTCAGCCGTTAAAACAGCTAATGTATAAATATCTGAAAACGGGAAACCTTGGACCAGCCTTTGAAATTTTCAACCTCTACCAATCCCGCAGCGAACAGCGCCTTGAATATATTCTCGAACTGGCCAAATCCTGGCAAACCCGAATTGATTTTACCAAAAACGAAACCCTTGTCATTGACTATGATCATAAACCCTTTATCCGGGACACTTCAGGACTTAAACCCCTGTGGAAAAAAGAACTGAAAAACCACATTATTAATTTGAAAATAAATAAAACCCCGGATGACGAAATTTCCGAAACCCTGGAAAAGATTTATTCCAACCGGTTGTCCCGCCTGTCCCAGACACAGTCCCGGGATGTATTCCAGATTTTTATGAATGCCGTCACCATGTCCTTTGATCCCCATTCCCAATATTTTGCCCCGCGCGTGTCCGAGGATTTTGATATTCATATGAAACTGAGCTTAGAGGGCATTGGGGCGGTGCTGCAAAACGAATATGAATACACAAAAGTGGTCCGACTTATTCCCAAAGGCCCGGCAGACAAATCTCAGAAACTTGCACCCGGGGACAAAATCATCGGCGTAGGCCAGGGCCAGGATGGAGAAATAAAGGATACCATTGGGCAGCGCATTGACGATGTGGTCAAACTGATTCGGGGGCCCAAGGATACCTTTGTGCGGTTAAAAATCATTCCTGCCAGAAAATCCAGTGTAACCGCCACCATCAGCATCAAGCGCGACAAGGTAAAACTGGAGGAACAATCAGCCCAGAAAAAGGTGGTGGAACTAACCTCAAACGGCAGGAGCTATAAGCTGGGCATCATTGAAATCCCCAATTTTTACATAGATTTTGACGCCTTTCACCGGGGTGACCCGGATTACAAAAGTACCACAGGAGACGTAACAAAACTGCTGACGCAGTTAAAAGAAGAGAACATTGACGGGTTGATTATTGATCTAAGGGACAATGGGGGTGGGTCGCTTAAAGAAGCCAATGATCTGACAGGATTATTTCTTAAACATGGCCCTACGGTACAGGTCAAAACAAAGTTCAGGGTATCGCGCCTGTATGATAAAGATCCAAAAATTGTTTACACTGGACCGCTGATGGTACTCATCAACAGAATGAGCGCATCGGCCAGTGAAATTTTTGCAGGTGCCATCAAAGATTATCACCGGGGCATCATTATGGGCACCCGCAGTTTTGGCAAGGGTACGGTTCAAGAACTCAAACCTTTAGGGGATGGGCGACTGAAGATGACTTCGGCTAAATTTTACCGGGTCTCCGGCCAAAGCACCCAGCACAAAGGCGTTGAACCTGACATTTGGTTTCCCCAAATTTACAGAACCAAAGATACCGGCGAAAGTGCCCTTGACGGCGCTCTGCTCTGGGACCATATTGATGCCACCCGTTATTCAGCATATATGTCTTTGCAGCCCATGATTGAACCGTTGGACGATGCCTATAAAAAACGGGCTGAAAAGTCTTTCGGCATTAAATATCTCACCCAACGGATTCAATTGGCAGAATCATTGAGTGAACAGAAAAAACTCTCCCTGAATCTGGCGGAACGCATAAAAACAGACACTGTTTTTAACCAAAAAGAGCTGGCCCTGGAAAACAATTACCGGAAACAGAAAGGGGAAAAACCTCTGGCAAGCCTGGATGACATTGACCCGGAAAAAGAAGATATCAAAGAAATATTAACAGACCAGGCAAAATACATTGCTGCAGATTTTATTACCTTAAGCCGTAAAACCGGATATATTTGGCAGTAGCATCTAATTTTTATATGAATGCATGGCCATGAACAAAAAACGTATACTGCGCATTGCTGTTTTTTTTTCGGTAACTGTGGCAGCCTGCGCAGTAGCTCTGTTCTTTGCAATTACCTTGTTTATCAACACGGAGCAGGTCAAAGAGCGTCTGACTAAGGTTCTTCAAGACAAAACCGGCATTGAAGTCCGATTTAATCAGTTAGCTTTTACCTTTACCCCCCTGCCGGGTTTTCGCATAACAGATATATCGGCACCGATTGACCAAACAAACCTGGTTACAATCAAAAAAGCACTGGTGGAACTGAACCCGGTCCAGCTGCTTAAATTGAATACGGTTGTGCGGCGCATCACCCTTCAATCCCCTCAACTGATCGGTAACGAAACTGTTGCCGGGAAAAATAAATCCACAGCGTCACCGGATTTTGCCGCATCTGTAAAGAACGAATTTAACAGATTGCTTGATCTACCCTTGGCAGACACGAATCACCTGGATATTATTATAACCAATGCCAGGTCAAATTATTTTAACACCATGGACTGCCGGGTTCTGATGACAGGTCGGACACGGTCTGTGAATATCAAGGCGCAGATATCAGGGCTTCGGCTGAAAACAGATCATATCCCACCGCTTGAATCCGCACTCAAAGGCCGAATAACAGGTCTGGATATCCCACACCTGACAGTGGACTGCCGCCATGATGAAAACACCTTTCTTGCAGGCAATCTGAAAGTCACATCCCTTCAGGCTTATCTTAAAGCACCCAATGAGGACCGCATTGACGCAAGGGAACTGGACTTTAAATTTGCCCTGTCAAAATACAGAATGACGGCACACCTTGCGCCCTTGGAACTTGTTTATCCCAAAGGGCGCGTTGGAATGGATGTATCTCTTTCCACCGGACAAGAGGCATCAAGCATTAAATTTACCGGGGAGCATATCGATATCAGCCAGGCGAGACAGGTGTGCCTGCCAATGCTTAACGGACTTAAAACACCACAAATCCTGTTTGACATACTCAGGGCAGGAACCGCCCCCAAGGTTACAGTGGGGTTTAAAAGCAAAGACAGACGTCTTCTGTTCAAAGCAGAAAACCTTTTTATAAACGGCTGTGCAGAATCTGCCACAGTTAAAATCCCCCATGTGCCTGTCATTGTGTACAATTCCTCGGGCTGTGCAGAGATGAAAAACGGGGTGCTGAGCATTCACCCTAAAGGCGGCCATGTGGCAAAAACCGTTATCACCGGTGGTGACCTTGATATCAATCTAATTCATCAACAGACCGTCCCATTTTCAGGCAAATTCCCCCTTAAGGTCGATTTAGCAGAACTTCCGGCAACGCTTATCTCCCTGTTACCCAATACGGCACTTTCCCGGGAAATGTCAAAAATATCCGGTCTAAAAGGTAGGGCAGATGCGGTTCTTGAGTTGAATCAGACCCAAGCCCACAAAGACCTTGATGTCAAGATCGAAGCAAAAAACATCCAGGCAAACGGGAATTACCAGCGCATGCCGTTACCCATAAATATCGATGACGGCTCTTTTCTTATGGACAAACATAAGATTCTCCTGAAAAACATATCAGGTGCTATAGGGAACAGCAGGATATCAAACCTTAATGCCGGCATAGATACCATGGGTCCCGTATCCATGAATATAAACAACACGGCCGCCAATATCGTTCTGGAACAGGTGGCATTACTGGTTGATCTTTTTCCCGGGGCAAAAAAAAAGCTTGGACCGGTTAAAAATTTTTCCGGAATTATGGACATTAAAAACCTTAGTATTAAAGGGCCCATGTTCTCGCCAGGCCTGTGGCAGGTTCACATGACAGGCCGGGTAAAGAAAGGCAATGTCATATTTTCCAACAAGACCAAAGGGATATCCGATGTATCCTTAAAATTCAACGCGACCCCTTCAACAAAAAAACTTTCGGAAATTGCCTGTACCATTGAAGATGTCACCTGGCTTGAAAAAAACATTTCACCGGAATATACCCAAAGTATTGGCCTGCCCCTGACATTGACCCGGGGGCAGTTTGTGAAACAGACAGACACCTGTATGTTTCAGGGGCAGCTACTCACGATCTCAGGTGCAACGATAGCCTTCATGGCAGACGGGCCTGCCATAGATAAAATAACCCCTTCAAAAGTGCAGATACTGGATGGAGAAAAAACCCAAGCTGATATATTATTTTATAACCAACCGGATATGCCGAAAATTAATTTTTCCGGAAAACTGGATAAAACGACTCTGGAAAACATGCTTCACCCAGATTCGTATCTTTACCGTAAACTTCGGGCGGTGACCGGTAAAAATGCGTTAATCATTTCAACAGATAAAACGAGCAACATCACCATCACGGCAGACACGCTTAATATAGATTCCCTTTTTTCCCGGGAAAAAACAGCTACACCCCATCAATCCCCACGCCCGCCGCGCCCCCTGATAAAGCAGAAAGAAATTTTTTTTAATATCAACACATTGGCTTATGACCAGCTTGTATATCAAGGGGTTCAGGCAAAGGTAATAATTTCTCAACCGACCACGAATATACATATTACCCATGCACGCCTTTGCGATCTTGACCTTTCAGCCCGGATAACCTTTAATCATGCTGAAGAAATCCCTAAGGTTTCAACCCACATTTTTTTGAACACAGATCAGGCAAAAGAGGTGTCGCTTTCAATCGGTTGTTTGACAGGAAGTCAAAGTGTTATTAAAGGAAGTTATACACTTAAGGGAGAACTGTCCGGCGTTGCACAGACGCTGCCCCAGGTAAAATCCAAACAAAACGGACATTTTAATTTTCAGGCTCAGTCTGGACGTATATTCAAAGCCACGGTGCTTTCCAGGGTTTTATCAATGCTCAATATTTTAGGAGACACCGACCTGAAGCAACAGGGGTTCGGATTTAAAACATTTGAGGCCAATGCAGAAGTAAAAGAAAGCGTAGTGCATATAAAAAAAGCCTTTATTGACGCAGATAATATGGCCATCATAGCCGAAGGATGGGTAGATCCGCTAAATGATTCCCTGGATATCATCTTTCTAGTGGCTCCCTTTAAAACCATTGATACCATCATTAAACATATTCCGATTGTAAATACAATCCTTGACGGCCGTCTTGTTTCTTTGCCAGCCAGGGCCTATGGAAAAATATCAGATCCCACGGTGGTACCCCTTCATCCGTCCGCAGTGGGAAAAGGATTGCTCAACCTGCTCAAGGATCTGGCTACAACACCTGGTCGCTTGATTGAAAGCGTTAAAAAAAATGAGAAACAACCCTGACATATTTTCGCAAAAATTTAATTTGCCCTATTCCGCTTTAACCATCGGCGGAAGGGTCAAAATGGACTGGCTTTTAAATGTATTCCAGGATGCAGCCTCAGCCCAATGTCACGCCCAGGGAGTTTCCGGATTTGACATGGCCAAAAAGAATCTTAAATGGGTAGTGGTCCAATACCGGATAAAGATTGATAAACCCATTGACTGGATGACGCCCCTGGTCGTTCAGACATGGCGGGCTCCTTGGAAAAACCTTTATGAGGTCAGACAGTTCAGGCTGATAACGGAACAGGAGCATACATTGGAAAATCCCTGTCCTCTGGTAACCGCCTCAAGTCTCTGGATATTAATAAAAGCTGCAAACAACAGGCCGGTAAGGCTGGCCCCGAATATGCCGGCGTCTTTGATGAAGCACCCTGTGCAAGAACCTGCGAAACTGATCAAACCGAATGCAGGTCTTACCCATGTTGACCATGAGCGCTGCTTCCCGGTTCATTTCCTTGATCTGGATCTCAACGAACACGTGAATAACCCGGTCTATGTCAGATGGGCAGTGGCATCTTTACCCGGCACGTTAAACTTTGAATATACCCCGTTTAAATGTGACGTAATCTATCAAAAGGAGGCCCTGGCTGGAGATACCGTGCAAAGCCTTGTTTCAATGAACTTTGAAAAGAACCTGCTGTTCACAGATCATCTTATTGTCAGGCACAATTCAAAGGAAAAGCTGTCCCACCTGATGGTTACCTGGAAAGAAACAGGAAGCAAAAGCCTGTTTCATATAAAAAGCAATGGGCTGACCTGATTTATTAGCACCCAGATTCAATCTACAACAAAACATAAGAATAACTTAACGACATATTCGGACTCTCATATATAAAATGACTGTTGAAAAAGCATACCGAAAGGCTCTGGGATATCTATCAAAAAGTCCTAAAACCATCCGGCAAATGAAAGAATATTTGATGAAGAAAGGATATGATGCGAACATTACTGAGCAGGTCATTGTGCAGTTGTCGAACTTTAATTACCTCGATGACAAAGCCTTTGCACGCCAGTTCATTGAAAGTCGAATCCGTTACAAACCCAAATCCGTATTTGCCCTTGGATTTGAATTGCGTAAAAAAGGCATTGATCCAGCACTTGCTGGAGAACTGTTAACTGCATTTAAAGACGAGGAACTGGCATTAAAGGCCGTTGAAAATAAAAAGCAGGCCTGGAGCGGGCTGGATGAATATGAGCGCAGAAAAAAAATGATGAACTATCTGCGATACAGGGGGTTTGATTACAGTGTGTGTCAGACTGTATGGCAGATCGTTCAAGCAGAATCCTAAAGAATTATACAGCCCATAACTATATAATTTTCTACCCAATTTAACACTTTATTTACACAATTATTACCAAATAAATTTCATAATATCAGAAAAACTTTTTATTGAACCTAACAAAAGCAAAATGGACCATTTTTATTTATTCGCCATTATCGTCGCTTAGGACTTAGTACTTAGGATAAAGCCACAAATACTATTTTGGGGTATGAATATTGCTTGTTTTATAAGAGGGAAGGTAGGCAAAAAAGATTTTTAACACAAAATGTTGGGAATTTACTTATGGTTGGCAGAAAAAGAACCATCGAACGTCGAAAAAACAAACGATATAAAGCGGTGGAAGGTGCCTATGCGGCCATCAGCCCCAATTCGAATAAAATTGGTCAAATCATCGACATCAGTATGGGCGGATTGTGTTTTAAATATATAAACACCGAAGACAAATCAAAAAAATCTGTACATAGAAACGAAGAGTCTATTTTCTTAAGCAGTCTGGGATATTATGTCGGTGACCTTCCCTTTCAGACCATTGCCGACTATGAAATAACGGATACACCGTCATTCAGTTCAATGAAAGTCAGAAAGCGACATGTAAAATTTACCGATCTCACGTTTAAACAGCTGTTTGACCTGGACTATTATCTGAAAGAAAATGTGTTAGAACAGGTAAAGCCGCTTCCGAATCAAAAATAAATCCTGAATCACCATTTATGGGCATTATGCCTATGGTCAAAATAACAAACAGATATCTCTCTACCTTAATACTCAGTTAATCAAATCTGTATTTATTCGTATTTCAGCTTTCTTTTTCTGGGTCGCCAACCATTGAGAATAATAATCTTGTTGTTTTCGGGTTTCAAGTTGCATCTTAACTTTGTCAAGGTTATCGGCAATGGCAGCAGCATCAGGTATCTGTTGTTCCTTCAGGCAGATAATGTAAAATTTCCCGGAAGCTTCAATAACGTTTTTATAAACACGATTTTTTTCATCAAGGGTAAAGGCGGCTTGTGCAATAGCCTCTGATCCGGTAATATCCGGAACAGCTTCATTGCGGGTAAACATCTTACTGGATTCAACCTTAAGGTGGTTATCACTGGCAAGTTTTTCAAGACTTGCGACATCACTTCCTGCTTTTTCAAGCATTGACGCAGCGGCTTGCTTAGCCGCCTGTTTTTGCAGCCCATCAGTTAATTTAACGGCAATTTCATGCTTTACCTCTTCATAGGCAAGTAGCTTTGGATCTATTTGTTCAAGCACATGTATCAAGTAATAATTATTTCCAATTTTCTTGACTTCACTGATCTCATTATCAACCAGGGAAAAGGCGGTGGTGGCGAACTCACCGGGATCCGAAATACCCATACCCTTAAGTTCGCTTCCCAAAACAGTAAAGGCCGGCGTATTTACAGGCTGTTTAGCTGCAACCAAGGCAACCTGCTCAAAAGAATCACCGTCAAGCACGGCATCATAGGCATCTTCAGCCTTATTATATGCCAGATCTTGAACCTGACTTGCAGCCAGTTCCTTTTCAATTTGTACCATGGCGGTCTCAAAAGGCGTGATGGTTTCAGGTGTTTTATCCGTCACTTTAATAATGTGCCACCCGAAACGGGTTCTTACAGGCTGAGAGATATCGCCTGGGTTCATGGCAAATGCGGCATCCGCAAAGGGTTTCACCATACTGTTTTTGTCGAACCGGCCCAAGTATCCGCCACTGGCGGCAGACGGTCCCTGGGAATAGGTTTTGGCAAGTTCTGAAAAATCTCCCGCCTTGACGGCTTTTTCATAAACACTTAAAGCCTCTTCTTTTGCCTTAGCCACAGTCTGCTCATCCGCGTTTTCATTCACCCGTATTAAGATATGACTGGCTTCAACCTGTTCCGGCGTGGTAAAACGAGCCGGATTTTGATCGTAAAAATTTCGGATCGAAGTTTCATCAATCTTAACCTGACCCTCAAAATCCTCCGGTGCAAACACAAGGAAGGCGACTTTGCGTTTAGGTTCAGACATGTACAGATCATGATTATCGTCATACTGGGAACGGATCTGTTCTTCATCGGCAGATACATCAGAAAATGTTGCCGGATCAATCAGAACATAGTTAATACTGGCTTTTGTGTTATTAAATGAATACCAGGCTTGGGCTTCCTGGTTTCCTACGGTTATGCCATTGATCACCATGCGCTGGAGTTTAGTATTCCTGATGGTGTTGCGCTGCATCGCTTCAAAGGTTTCAGGGGTCATGGCGTTCTGCCCAAGCACCCGCTTGTACAGATCCATATTAAAGGCGCCGTCTTTCTGAAATGCCTTGACTGACAGCAGATCCTGTTTAAGTTCTTCGTCAGATACAACAATTTTTAACTTTTGAGCTTCAATTTCCAAAATCTTTTGGTCAATCAGGCTGTTCACGGCAAGCTGCTTAACATTCAGCGACTTTATCAAATTATCATCTAAAGAGGTGCCGAACTGTTGCTGAAGACGCTGGATCATACGCTGATAGGCATCACGGTATTCCGAAAAAGTGATGGTATGATCATTAACTGTGGCGACCCGATTGTGCTTGTCGGCGTTCATACTACCAACACCTAAAAATACAAACACAATAACAATGATGCCCAAAAAAAACTTTATGATCCAATTTCCCGTATTTTCCCGAAGGTAGCGCAGCATTCCTGTATAACTCCTTGACCCTGTTCAGTTTATTGGAACTTTCACACCAACAGCCATGGGCTGGCCTCTTGTATCAACCCCAACCCACAACAAACCATCAAAATAACTTAACAACTCAATTGAGACTTTCATATAAAAAAGTATGAAATACTATCGTTTCACACCAACTTGTGTCAATAACTATTCTATGCCTGCAATTTAAATCCATCAAAAAAACATTTTTTATATTGACACGCCATGCTGTTTCTATTATACATCTACCCACTCTTTTGTGGGGCTGTAGCTCAGCTGGGAGAGCGCATGGCTGGCAGCCATGAGGTCAGGGGTTCGATCCCCCTCAGCTCCACCAAACTAAAAAATCAAGCCACTGTTTTTACAGTGGCTTTTTTTATTAGCCTAGACTCTTCGATCTCCAGGTGATTTCCAAATCTTTATTATTTGATATTGTTGACCATATTATAATGATTTTATAATACTTGTATTCAGGCTTCGAAGGAAAAAAAAGAAAAATATTTTTCAAGTCTCCTAACCGTGACCAGAATCTGCAATACAGCAAAACGGGCTGCCCTGAAAAAGGCAGCCCGTTTTAAAAAAGGAGGGAGATTTTGCGCTGGTTATGATTTATTAATAACGGTTTTCAACATATTTGTCGCAACAGCAATTTATCCAGCGTTGAATAATAATTTAGCACTTGAACCTGACCTGAACATGACACCAGCATTATCAAATGGTAATCTTTAAGGTTTAAAGCCTCAAAACCGTCACCATCAGTCCAGTTTGAGACCAAGCGCCTTCAGGTCACTGTCGATCTCACCACGGTTGAACTCCTTTCCTGGCCGCCATTTCCCGTCGTTTTCAAGCGTGGGAATCACCCAGTCATCACCGCCGTTAACCTTAATAACCTGCTGCACCACGTCATCGGGTGCCGATTCAATATCAACATACTTGAAATCAATATTTTTCTGCTCCAGATAAGAAACGGTCTGCGTGCAATGGATACACCATTCGGCCCCGTAAACGGTTAACATAAATATTCTCCTTTCTATTTTTCAAACCGGACCACAAATATCTGGGAATTACCCCGTCTAAAGAGCATATGAGCGGTCTGTCCTTTATCTATCTTACGCATTGCCCGGGTATAGTCACGTATGCCGGTAATTTTTTTATGGTTTATTTCAACCAGCAGATCCCCAACTCTCACGCCGGCCATTGCTGCCTGGGACCCCGGATTAATCCGGGTCACCACAAGCCCTTTAATGGATAAAGGATAGCCAAGCTGCTCGGCTAAATCCTTATCCAACGTTTTAAACATAAAGCCTAACTCATCAAAGTTATTAAGTTCTTCTCCGGACTGAAAACCTTCTGAGCTATCCGGACGTTCACCAAGTTTAACCGTAAACGTTTTATTTTTTCCCTGGCGAATCACCTCAATATCGACCTTGGAGCCGACCTTTAAATTGGCAATGGTCAGGGTCAGGTCTCTGGATGAGCTAATTTTTTCACCCTCAACACTAATGATGATGTCTCCCTGGCGGATGCCGGCCTCATAGGCAGGATTATCCTCATAAGCTTTTGCCACGTAAACACCTTGATCCGGATCCAAAGTATAGTATTCACTCATCTCCTGGCTTACATCCTGAATGGAGACGCCCAACCACCCCCTGGATACGCGCTTGGAATCCTTAAGCTGATCAATGACACTGGTAGCAAGATCCGAAGGGATGGCAAAACCAATGCCCTGGCCGGATTTAATAATGGCGGTGTTGATACCGACGACTTCACCGTCCATATTCAGCAACGGTCCGCCGGAATTACCCGGATTAATGGATGCATCGGTCTGGATAAAATCATCATAAGGACCAGAGCCGATGATCCTGCCTTTGGCTGAAACAATGCCGGCGGTCACCGTCTGCTCAAGACCAAAGGGAGAACCAATAGCCACAACCCAGGAACCGACCGGGGCATTTTTGGAGGATCCGAATTTCAACGGTTTAAGCCCCTTTGCATCAATCTTTATCAATGCAAGGTCTGTTACAGGATCAGCGCCGATGATCCGGGCATCATATTCCTGGTCATCATGAAGGATCACCTTAACCTGATCCGCATCTTTAATCACATGGTTATTGGTTACAATGTATCCTGCCTTATCAATAATAAAGCCTGAACCAAGGCTGCTTTCTGTACGATTTCTCGGCATACTCCTAAAGGGACTGAAAAATTCCTCTATCCCCGGCTGGTTGCCGAACGGGGACCCGAAAAAATGCCGAAAAACCCGGCCACCGCCCTTAATTGTCTTTACGGTCTGGATATTAACCACACCAGGCTTGGCTTGTTGCGCCAGTTGTGAAAAATTTGCCGGAATCATCCGGGGTTGCGCACCTGACAGAGCAGGAAACGCCAAAAGGCCAAAAAGCATCAGACATGCAGTGAAAATTGTAATTTTTTTATCCACAGGTCTCATTTTTATACCTCCTTTAAAAACTATATCATTAATGTATTTCAAACGCTTGCTTTATGAACGCATACAAAGAATAAAACAC
Source organism: uncultured Desulfobacter sp. (assembly GCF_963675255.1). Classification (GTDB taxonomy): domain Bacteria; phylum Desulfobacterota; class Desulfobacteria; order Desulfobacterales; family Desulfobacteraceae; genus Desulfobacter. The sequence goes on along the minus strand of NZ_OY775937.1, from coordinate 2,373,704 downwards.
AAAGATAATTTTTAAATGATCTCAAAATTACGATGCGGTAATGTTACGATAAAAAGACTTCCCCCATTTTCACAGGGTTGTGCTGAAATTGAGCCCGCGTGCTGTTCTATAATCGTTTTGGCAAGACTTAAACCAAGCCCTGTACCCGGCGTTGTCCGGGAAGATTCCTCCCGGAAAAACCGTTCAAAGATCTTTTGACGGTTTTGCGGATCAATACCGGGCCCGGAATCTTGGATCTGAATTTCCACCAGTTCTTTGCCGCAAGCCTGCAACGTCAAATGGACGTGGCCTTTTTCAGGGGTGTATTTGATGGCATTATCAATCAGATTGGCAATGGCACGCTGGAGCATGCCGGCATCCCCCTGTATCCACAACGTCTTATCCACCTTCTGGGTAAAGGTAATCTGCTTATCTTCGGCCAGGGGCACAAACAGATCCCAGGCGTCAATGATCATGGCACTTAAATCCACTGGCGCACACTCAAAATCAGCCTCCCCGGCCTCGGCCCGGGAGATGACCAGCATGGTGTTGATCATGTCCAGCAGATGATCGGTTTCTTCAATGGTGTTCGCCGCCATGGTTCGGTAGGACTCAATATCCCCCGGGGTCTCCTGGATCAAAGCCAGTTCAGCAAAACCCCGGATCCGGGTCAGCGGACTTTTAAGATCATGGGCAATATTATCAGACATCTCCCGCATACTTTTTACCAGAGCTGAAATCCGATCCAGCATCCGGTTAAATGTCACAGCCAGAAGATCAAGCTCGTCCCGGCTGCCGGATTCCGGAACCCGTTCGTTCAGATTGGATCCAGTTATGGTGCTCGCTGTCGCCCTGATGGCCGCAACACCTGATAGGGCCTCCCGGGATAAAAACATGCCTGAAACCGCTGAAAAGAAAATAACAAACCCCATGGAAATGGAAAATATTTTTTTAAAACCCGATAAAAACCGGGAATATGCATTCATGGCAAGGCCGGTATGCAAAATAACATTGGAGCCCACAAAGGTATACATCATCCTGGCGTTCTGTTTCTGGCCTGCAATATGGACCGTATTAAACACGGTAACCCGGGACTTCATCAGTCGGTCTATCATTTCCTTGTTTATACGGACATCTTTCCAATAGGACATGGATGATGAAGCAAAAACCTCGCCTGTGGGATAGAGCAGCCTGAAAAAAATCTGCTTTTCCCCGGCTGCCTGGGCCTCAATGACTGCCAGATTCTGGGCACCGACAATTCCCCCCCGGCTGATGACCGTACGAAAATAACCAGCCTTGTCTATGAGTTCCTGGTCCACCTGATTTATTATGGTCTGGGTGGCAAGAAAATAAAACAGGCCAAAAGCCACACAAGATGAAATGGAAAAAATACCTGCATACCATACGGTCAGGCGAAAGGCGATACTCCTGAAAAACGCGGTACGGAAAAACTCAGGCATCTTCTGCCTTTAATACATAGCCGGCCCCCCGGACCGTGTGGATAAGTTTGCTTGAATAACCCTTGTCAATCTTATCGCGCAACCGGCATATTCGGGCTTCCACCACATTGGTCATGGGATCGAAATTATAATTCCAGACATGTTCCATGATCATGGTTTTAGAAACCACACGCTCCCGGTTACGCACCAGATATTCCAGCAGGGAAAATTCCAGGGGCTGCAGCTCAATAAAATCATCCCCTCTTTGAACCCGGCGTTTGACAATATCGACACTTAAATCCGCATAAGACAAGGACACCGGTTCGGTGCTGTTCCCAGCCCGCCGGATGAGTGCCTGAACCCGGGCCAGCAGTTCTGAGAAAGAAAAGGGTTTGGTCAGGTAGTCATCCGCCCCGGCCTCAAGGCCCTTAACCCGGTCCCCCACCCTGCCCCGGGCGCTAAGTACAATAATCGGAGTATTTTTACCGCTGGCCCGCAATTTTTCTATCAGGGCAAATCCATCCATGCCTGGCAGCATGATGTCGATGATCAGGGTATCAAAATCCGCGCCTAAAGCCATATCAAAGCCGTCCGGGCCTGTACCGGCGACATCCACGGCAAACCCGGATGATTTTAATCCTTTTTCAACGAACTTGGCTATTTTTTCATCATCCTCAACCAAAAGAAGTCTCATGGCATTGTCATCCTATTCTCCAATAATCTTTACCAGAACCCGTTTTTTTCTGCGGCCGTCAAACTCACCGTAAAAAATCTGCTCCCAGGTACCGAAATCAAGCCGTCCATCGGTAACGGCCACCACCACTTCCCGGCCCATAATCTGGCGTTTCATGTGCGCATCAGCGTTGTCTTCACCCACATTATGCCGATACTGATCCACTGGTGCGTGGGGTGCAAGCTTCTCAAGCCAGACATCATAATCATGGTGAAGCCCTGACTCATCATCATTTATAAATACGGATGCGGTAATATGCATGGCATTGCACAAAAGCAATCCGTTTTTGATACCACTTTGGGCAAGACACCGTTCAATTTCAGGGGTAATATTGATAAATGCCCTGCGACCGGGCACCTCAAACCATAGTTCTTTTCTGTAATGCTTCATAAATTTTTCCTTGGCACGTTAGTTTATTGTGTTTAGTTGATGGAAATATTATTATACCCCGTAGAAATTAATCAATACCGGGGCTATTTTTTCGCTTCTTTGTTATAACATACTTTTGTTGAGTTACTCTGAAACGTAAAAAATACGTTCACCAATTTCCCTTGCCTCTTATAGCAATTACTGGTAGGAAAATTTCATGTTGATAAAAAAAAATATTATTAAGCTGGCCGCAAAAGCCACCGGTATCACTGAAAAGGATCTTGCAACTTTTTTCACCGAAGGCCGTGAGCAGGTGTACCGGCCCAATGAATGGATATTCCACGAATCAACGCCCCGAAGATGGGCCGGCATTATTCTTGAGGGAGGAGTTGAACTGGTGCGTGGACTGCATGGATCTTCACGCAAAGTTGGGTCCATGCTTGCAGGGTCCATGATCAGCGAAAGTGCTTTTCTGGGGGATGATTCACACGTTAATGGTGCGTTTACCCGAAACGGTGTGAAAATCTGGCAAATATCACGGGAAAAAATTGATGTGTTTAGAGAAACTGAGCCTGATCTTTTTTACAGGATCGTTTCCCGGATTGCAGTCAGCATTAATCGACGGATGCGCATACTTAACGATAAAATTTTTCAAAACAATAAAACTGATGACGTGGTCACAAGCGGTTTTCGCCTTGAACACGACTCCCTGGGAACACGTGATATTTCCAATGATGTATATTACGGCGTACAGACCCAACGCGCCATGGAAAACTTTGCCATCTCCGGCATACATATCAATAATTTTGAACACATGGTCGAAGCGCTGGCCATGGTCAAAAAGGCTGCGGCCATGGCTAATCATGAATTGGGCACGATTGATCAAACCAAGATGGAAGCCATAGCCCAGGCCTGTGATGAAATTCTGTACGGCAAACTACACGACCAGTTCACTGTTGATATGTTTCAGGGCGGTGCCGGCACCTCCACAAATATGAACGCCAACGAGGTGATTGCCAATCGCGGTCTGGAAATCTTGGGTTATAATAAAGGCGAGTATCAATACCTGCATCCCAATGACCATGTTAACTGCTCCCAATCCACCAATGACATCTACCCCACGGCGATAAAGCTGGCGGTACTGCTCGCCAAAAAAAATCTGGTACACGCAATGGGAGAGCTGCGCAATTCGCTGGAAAGAAAGGCTGAAGAGTTTAAAGACGTACTGAAGATGGGACGCACCGAAAATCAGGATGCCGTTCCCATGACCCTGGGTCAGGAATTCAGCGCCTATGCGGTTATGATTGACAGCGCCATCAATTCCATCGACCAGGCAGCCGAGGCATTTCGGGATGTTAACATGGGGGCGACAGCCATTGGCACAGGCATAAACAGTCCGCCAGGTTATGCCACTCTGGTAGTTAAGAAGCTTACCCAAGTCAGCGGATTTCAGTTGCGAAGGGCCAAAAATCTGGTGGAGGCCACCCAGAATGCCGGCATTTTCGTCCACATGTCTGCCAATCTCAAACTTGCGGCGGTACAGATTTCAAAAATCTGTAATGATCTGCGCTGGCTCTCTTCCGGTCCCCGCTGTGGCCTGAATGAAATTAATCTGCCCCCCATGCAGCCTGGATCCTCCATTATGCCAGGCAAGGTAAATCCGGTTATCCCAGAATTGATGAACCAGATCTGTTATCAGGTCATGGGGTACGATACGGTTGTATCCATGGCAGCCGAAGCCAGTGAATTGGAACTGTGCATGGGCGAGCCTATCATTGCCTTTGATCTGCTGCACGGCATGATGATCCTTAAAAACGGCTGTATCACACTGGTTGCACGTTGCATTAACGGCATTGAAGCGAACCGTGATATATGCCAAAGTTATGTTCAGACCAGCATTGGATTGGTCACCGCGCTGGTTCCGATAATTGGTTATGAACAGTCAGCGTCCATTGCAAAGGAAGCGCTCAAAACAGGCGGGAGTGTATATGATCTAGTACTAAACAAAGGGCTGCTTACCAGAGCGCAACTGGATGAAATGCTGCGCCCGGAAAATATGACCGACCCCAGGGAAATTTAAACGTCTGGAGCATAAATATTTGATAGGGTCGGATAAAAAACATCTTTTTACTCTTGACTAAAATAAGTCATGCCTTACATTTTACTCAACGACGAAAAAGTCGTTTAACAAACTAATCTTAGAATTTATATATAATGAGGTGATAAAATGGCCGAAAATAAAGTTCAGGATTATGTGGAAAGCGACCATGAAAGAATTGAAGGGCATGAAGATACCAGGCACTTTAGCTTTGAATGTGAAAATCCCGATGAAAACCTCGGATGCGACCCGGGGATTGATGTTGCCGGATAGTTATCACTTTCACTAAAGGGCTCAAAAAAAATAAGCGTTACATTTTTTAAGTTAAATTTTTCTAAGAGTCCATAAACAAAAGGCTACCGACCTAAGACGGGACAGTCCGGTACTGTTTGATCAAAGTATCACGAGACGTCAACCTCAAATTAGACATCTCATAAGAGGATAATTCTTCGGGGTGTCCCGGCTTAAAACGGTAGCCTATAAATATACTTTCCAATGAGAATATCATATAAAGGAGGTATAAAAAAATGGGCGTGAAAATCTCGAATTCAAAGTTTGTATATAATGGTAAAAGTTATTTTCGTGGAGGTAGCGAAGACGTTAACCTTGCCTCCTTTGGAGGTAAGAAAACACCAATTAACAGGCCTAACTATTTGAGTGTTGCAGGAACAGTACGGCCTAAAAACATTGCAGAAGTTAAGATTAAAGTTTCAGGACCTTATGACATACAATGGGATAAATACTCTGATACCGATGTGAATGCAGGGATAAAATATCTAACTCTTGCTGGGGGAACAGTTGGCTTTAGCCGTAAAGCAGCAAAAAAAGCTGATCTTAAATTAATGAAGATAACTATTGGAGAAAACCAACTCGAAAAACTTCTTAATAAACATGCGAACATAGCACGGAGATCAATAGAAGAAGAAGGGAATGATGGACGAATTGCTAGCGCCGTATGGGTCGTAATGGAGGCGAAATTAGCCGAGAATATTTCTAACAGTGGTTCGGTATCTGCCAGTTTACCTATCGCAAGCTCTGGATTCTCTATAGATATTGGGACGTCGGGATCTTCAAAAACCAAATCTAAAATTGATATTCCTGAAGGTACATCCTTTGCTTATTTGCTACATAAGGTCAAAAAGTGGCGAAAAGAGAAAGGTGAGAAGTATGTCAAGGAGTTGGAAGACGACATGCAGGGTTTAAATTAACCTTATACTCAAGAATGTCCCAGTTTAAATCGTAGCCAAACGAAAACAAAAAAACAAGTGGGTGGAGTTCATGTTGAACACTGCCCCTTTATTTCTTTGCCACTGACAATGAACCTCACCTAAGCGAAAGCCCACCGAAAAGTACAAACGACTTAATTACAGGCCGAACAAACGAGTGCTGATATAACGTTCCCCTGTGTCACATACTATAAAAACAATGGTTTTCCCCGGGTGTTTCAGGCCTGTCTGAAAGGCCGCATGAAAGTTGGCGCCAGAGGATATACCGCAAAGGATTGCATATGACTTGGCAAGGGTTCTGGCGCCATTTATGGCATCTTCTCCTTTGACCGGAAAAATTTGGTCGACCAGTTCCCGCTTCAAGTTAGCCGGGACAAATCCGGCACCAATACCCTGGATGGCGTGGGACCCTGCTTTCCCCCCCGAAAGAACTGGTGATTCAGCCGGTTCCACCGCAACGGACATAAAATCCGGGCGTCTGCCCTTAATATATTCCGTCACCCCGCTTATGGTGCCGCCGGTACCTACCCCAGCCACAAAAATATCAACTCGGCCCTGTGTTGTTTCCCAGATTTCAGGACCGGTGGTGGTCTGGTGGGCAGCCGGATTGGCAGGATTTGAAAACTGGTCGGGCATATATGCATTTTCGTGGGTTGCCACCATCTCGGTCGCTTTGTCCACGGCACCCTGCATACCAAGGTTTCCCGGAGTCAGAATCAGTTGTGCGCCTAGATGACGCAACAATTTCTGGCGTTCCAGACTCATGGTTTCCGGCATGGTCAAAACAAGTTTCAGCCCCTTTATACAGGCCACAAACGCGAGAGCAATACCGGTATTCCCTGAAGTTGGTTCCACGATCAGTGTGTCCGGTCTAATCTGTCCATTTTTCAGGCCTGCCTCAATCATGGCAAGACCAATCCGGTCCTTAACGCTGCCCAATGGATTGAAATACTCCAGTTTGGCAAACAGATGTGCCCCGCATTCTTGGGAGTGTGTTTCCAGATAGACCAAGGGGGTGTTACCACAGGCCTGGGTAATATCGTTAATTGCCTTCACTTACCGCCTCCTTTGTTTGTTTTTAATAATCAGACGTGGCTCTTCCATAAAAATTTTGGTATCTGCCGGAACAGAGTGTGTGATCCATACATTTCCACCCACAACGGACCGTGCTCCGATAATGGTGTCGCCACCGAGCACGGTGGCCCCGGAGTAGATAATTACATCGTCTTCAATGGTGGGGTGCCGCTTGGCCCAGCGCAGCTTTTCTCCGGCATCCCGGGGCAGAGACAACGCACCGATGGTGACATTCTGGTAAATACGCACATTGTCACCGATCACAGATGTTTCCCCGATGACAACGCCGGTGCCATGGTCAATGACAAAGCACTCACCAATGGTGGCACCCGGGTGAATATCAATACCGGTCAGGCTGTGGGCCAGTTCCGACATAATCCTGGGTAGCTGCGGGATATCAAGCTCGTGAAGGATCTTGGCGACTCGGTAAACCGTGATGGCATACAGCCCCGGATATGAAAAAATAATTTCATCGTAGCTTTTAGCCGCCGGATCTCCGTCATAAGCGGCCCTGACATCAGCGGCCAATTTCTTCCGCAGAACCGGAATCTGTTCGATCATTGTGAACGCAGCCTCATTGCCCCGGCGTTCACATTCCGAACAGGCCCTGTTAAATCTTTGACAATCATGGCGCAGCACATGGATGATCTGCCTGGAAAGGATATCGTAGAGCCGTGTGATTTCCCGACCCATATGGTAGGTCTGATTGACACTGTCCATTTTTTCATTTGAAAAATATCCGGGGAACAGAATATTTCTTAATTTTTCAATCATATCCCCGACTGAGGTGGAAAAATGGATTGGTTCATCACCAATGTGTGCAAAGCATTCAGGATCATCCAATGTATTTATAATCCGGTCAATGACCCCGGGAAGGGCGGCCCTTTGCTCATCCCGGATCGGTGTGCCCACATACCGGCACAAATTTTCTTTTTTATCCGGCAGACTCATTTTTCTTAGCCCCCTGAATATCATCAAACAATTTCAAAAACACATCACAACTTCGGCACGTTTCCATTTTCTTTTCCCAGGATTTATGGATTTTTCCACCGCACCGGGTACCGTTGATAAACCAACACATATCCCCGGATTGGAATTCATAGGCTGGGCATTGTCTCATCTGCTCTTCCGGGCACTGCAAAATCTCCCAACAGTTTTTTTTCTCCCCGGTTCGCTGCAGGGTGCGAGAGAGCAGAAAATAGACCTGTCGTTCCACATGTCCAGGAACTTTACGCCATCCCTGCTCATAGCTGTGTATTGCTTTAATGGATACACCTAAAAGCTGAGCCATCTCTTTCTGGGTACGACCTAAATGAGATCTGAATATTTTAAATTCATTGCTTTCCATAGGTTATTTCCACAAAATAATTAAGCTTACCAGTTAAGTTATGCCACAATGTGGTGGTTGTCAAACAGCCAGAAAATCGTTGAAGGAATTATTGCCATTTCATCATTAAAAAAGGGGACTGCAAATCAAAAAATCCGGGTCATCGGCCTTGATCCGTGCCCCGGCGTGGTTTGGTTTTACCTTAAGACTGCATATTCACAATCACGCGCCCCTTACTGCCGCCTGTGAGCATTTTGTCAATCCGTTGGTCCAGCTCATTGAGCGTAATTTCTTCCACAACCGTTTCCATTTGGGTGATCTGCCATTCCTTTGAAAGCTTGTCCCAGGCCTTTCGCCGAACCGCCATAGGGCAATTCTGGGAATCAATCCCCACCAAAGTGACACCACGGAGAATAAAGGGGTAAACATTGATGGGCAAATCCGGAGAGGCAACGTTTCCGCAAGTGGTCACCACGCCGTTGGCGTTCATGGATTTAATGGTCGTGGCCAGGATATCACCGCCCACAGCATCGATGCCTCCGGCCCAACGCTCGGAAAGCATTGGCCGACCGCTGGTATCAACGGCATCCTCAATGGCAATAATACGTTGAGCGCCAATTGATTTCAGATAATCCGACCGGTCTGTTCTACCGTTAATAGCAACCACGGTATAGCCCTGTTTGGCCAGAATCGATACGGCAATGCTGCCGACACCGCCGGTGGCCCCGGACACTAAAATCTCACCATGCTCCGGCAGCACGCCGTGGCTAACCAGTTGCAGTATGGATAAGGCGGCTGTAAATCCGGCTGTGCCGTAGCACATGGCCTGCCGCAGACTCAGGCCATCGGGTAGAGGGACCACCCATGCGGCCGGAACACGAACATACTGGCCAAATCCCCCGGCCGTATTCATCCCAAGGTCATAACTGGTGACAATGACCTGGTCACCGATTTTAATGGCGGGATCCGTACTTTCCTCCACTATACCTGCGGCATCAATTCCGGGGGTATGGGGGTATTTCCTGGTAACGCCCTTATTTCCACGGGCCGAAAGCGCATCCTTATAGTTCAGTGAAGAATAATAAACTTTAACAAGCACATCCCCTTCAGGAAGATCCCCGATTTGCCGCTCAACGATTTCACGGCGATATTGTTTATTCCCTGCTTCCGAGACAACCATGGCCTTGAATGATTTTTCCATCATCATAGCTCTCCTTTAGGGCCTTCTCATGGAAGGCTCTTGATAATAACTGCCCAAAGGGCATTTTATGATATGCACAAATTATCAATATATGCGGTAAGGGCCCCCATGGCCCGATCCAAATTTGCTTTGGACTTGTCCGCGGTATACATGACACAGGTGCCTAACAATCCGGAAAACACAACCTCAACCGCCCCATCAATATCCACGCTGTCTTTCAGCGCTCCGGCCAACCGTTCCTGTTCAAGGGAACGCCTGAGCATGGATTTAAACCTGCTAAAGCCATCACTCACCTCAGCGGCCAGATGAGGACATTGGTCACTGAGTTCCACGGTCAGATTTATGAAAATGCATCCGCCCGGGAAATTAGCGCTGTCAACCAGGTAATGGTCTTTATAGTTAACCAGAATATGTTTAATTTTATCCACAGGCCGTTCAATGATTTCCACACCTGCCAAATTCCGTTCCCGCCAAATTTTACGGGCCTGGCGAAGCACTTCTAAAAACAATTGTTCTTTGTTTTTGAAATGATTATATAGCCCCCCTTTGGATGTACCCACTGCATTTATAATGTCTGCCGTAGATGTGGCCATGAACCCTTTGGTTGAAAACTGCCGTAATGCTTCAAATATAATTTTATCTTTAAGTTTCATATTATTCCTCAACAAAAACATAAGGGAGACCGGTCGGTCTGATGCAATAGACAATAACCCAACACCCTATAATTTTCAAGAAAAAATATATCCGGCCCTAATTTTGCTAAAGTTAAAATTTCTGGAGAACCATGGGTTCGAATTGACAAACATGATTGGGCAGATTATTTGTATGTCCAAAATATCCAAATAGAAGGGAAAAAATTTGGAACCATCTGAGGATATTTTTCTGGATGCTTGTCTCTTTATTTTTAAAAAAGGACATACTGCATGATGCCCAAGACAATTGAAAATCCGGATAACCCGGCAAAAAATTTCAAAATTATAGTGGCCTATGACGGTACCGATTTTTTCGGGTGGCAGCGCCAGACTGATAAACCCACCATCCAGGGCGAACTTGAACGTATATTATCCATGATTCTAAACCAGGACATTAAGATTCATGGTTCCGGACGTACGGATGCCCGCGTTCATGCCCGGGCCCAGGTGGCCCATTTCCATGCAAAAACCCGTCTTACCCCTGATACCATTCAAAAAGGGGTGAACAACCTTATGTCCGCTCCCATTGTGATTCATGCCTGCCGGCTTGCAGCTCCTGATTTTCATGCCCAGTATCATGTTCGTTCTAAAGAATACCGGTATTACATATTAAACAGAGAAATCCCCACGGCCATTGGCCGGGATTATTTATGGCATGTAAAGCCGTTTTTGGATATTGACGCCATGAATCAGTGTTGTGAATACCTTGTGGGCGAACATGATTTTAAAGCCTTTGAGAATACGGGCAGCCCAAGATCTTCCACCGTAAGAACGATTTATAGTGCAAGCTGGACAAAAAAGCCTCACGGTCGGCTGGAATTTTGTATCTGTGCCACAGGATTTTTAAAAAATATGGTCCGCAATATCGTGGGGACCCTGAAAGATGCCGGTACAGGACGAATTAGTCCGGAAATGTTCAATAAAATACTCTATTCATGTGAACGCCCCCTTGCCGGAGCAACTGCTCCGGCGAGGGGGTTGTTTCTACATCAAGTCAATTATTGATTAGAAGCTTATCTTTCTGACTCCCGAATTTGGTTCACATGAAGGTTGTAGTAGGCAATGATGTCACGGCGGTAAAGCATGCCGATAAATTTACCCGGATCATCTTCATCGACCACAGGCAGCGCATCAATATTTTTCTTTGTAAGTTTAAGCAGTACCGTGTTTAAATCTTCGGACAACGTGGTTGTAATCATACTGGATACCATAATATCTTTCATGACGACCAATTGTTCAAGCTCACTTGAAAAAAGAACCTCCCGGACATCTGTGGAGGAAAAAATGCCGCATAATTCCCCCTGGTCTTTCATAACGGGAAAATAGTGTTGTTTGGTGGTCTGAAATATTTTTTTAAACTGACTGAAAGGCATGTCCTGGTTCAGGCATCTGACATTCTTGATCAAGTGTTTGAGTTTTTCCACTTTTATGGTCTGAAGAATGTCTATCATAACTTCACCGGCATGAAGCGGCGAATCAACTCGAGATTTTACCTGATTTTCATAAATAGACCATTTTGTCGACAAAAGATAACACACCGAACAAACCAGAAGGCTTGGCAACAAGAGATGATAGGAGTTGGTCATCTCACTGACAAATATAATGGTGGATATGGGAGTGTTGGAAACAGCCGTAAAAAAACCGGCCATGCCAACAATGACAAAGGCGCCTGGTTGAGTTACGACCGTGGGCATAAACATATGAAAAAATTGCCCCACTGCCCCGCCCATGGCGCCGCCGATGACAACCGAAGGTCCAAAGACACCGCCGGACCCGCCAGACCCAATGGAAAAAGAAGTGGTAAAAATTTTCCCCAGGGCAAGCCCCAAAAGCACGGGGATGGCCAGTTGGTTGAAAATGGCCTCTTGGGCCATACCGTATCCAAACGCCAGGGTATAAGGCATAAAAAAACCAATGACGCCGGTCACAAGACCGCCAACGGCAGGTTTGATATGATTTGGGATCTTCAGCGCCTTAAACAGGTTTGTAATCCCATAAAACACTTTAATATATAAAACACCGATGAGGACAAGAACCACGGCAAGAGCAAGATAGGGGCCAAGTTGCAGCGGATTTTGAAATTTAAATGCCGGGGACTCAAAAAGAGATCCCCATCCGAAAAACAGACAAAAGGTGCAATAGGCCACCACCGAGGAGATACCTGCCGGAATGATGACCGAAGACTCGAATTCAGGGTCACGATAGAGCACTTCTGCAGCAAAAAGTGCGCCGGCCAGGGGCGCTCTGAAGATACTGCCTACACCGGCACCAATGCCTGCGGCCATCATAATACACCGCTCCCGTTCAGACAGGTTGAACCGAGTGGCCAGAAAAGAACCGAATCCCCCCCCGATCTGGGCAATGGGACCTTCCCTGCCCCCTGAACCGCCGGTGGTCAGCGTGATGGTGGAGGCAATGGTTTTGATAATAGGAATCCGTGACCGGATAATGCCGCCCTTGTGATGAAAGGCGTCTATCGCGGCATCCGTACCATGCCCCTCTGCCTCCGGGGCAAAGGTATAAACAAGCCAACCAGAAACAAGGCCACCCAATGCCGGTAAAAACAATAACACCCATCTGTTAAACGGAGTATCGGTGTGGGGCAGCAGCAGATGTTCACCTGCAGGCCCTTGGGGCCTGTATCCGGCCATCATATCCATGAAATAGTGCATGCCAAGGCCGCACAGGTAATGAAACAGAACAGCCCCAAGGCCTGACATGACGCCTATCAAAACAAAATAGAACACCCATTTGCCAGCATATTTGAGATCGACAGCACTTCTCCTGCTTATATTCATTTTTGTGCCCTGCATCGGTTGTCCCGGCAAAATCGTTGCCTGATAAAAACAGGTTAAAATTTTTTAACCACCTGGATTATCCGGATATTTTCAGTTTCCGGCTCAGGTTAAAGCCAATATTACCTCCATATTTTAAATCTGCCCCCGTTGTCATATCCCATCGAACTTTTTACTTTCTCAGATCATTTATCCCTGAAAGAATAATGTCAAATAAAGTTTTCACATCCTTTTCCTCTAGACATGAAAAAGCCACCCGAAGATTTTCTTCTCCAATGGAGATCAGTCCGGTACCATAATTCTCAAGCAAATGAAGCCTTAACTCGTCTGCATTCACACCTTTTACACGAATGCACATAAAATATCCTGAATTAAAGGGATAGACATCAAATCCATCCGCATACTTGGGATCTTTGAGCACCTCTTTGATGGCAAAGGCCCGGGATTTAAGCAGGTTAAACATCCCCTGTTTACAACTTTTATAGTTTTCATCTTCCATGGATTTAACAAGGATGGTCTGACTTAAATGGGAGCAATTTGAGATATTGCCCCGGATACATCCGGCTGTCTTTTTTTCTAAAGCCTCATATACCCCATCAAGGTTTGCATCTGCAGCAACCCCGTAAGTGGTAAACCCGGTTCTGAAGCCCATGACATAATCTTCTTTGGTGGGTCCGTCTAATTTAATGGCCAAAAGCCGGCTCGCTTTACCGGCAATTTTGGCAAACAAAGACTGTTTGGCGGATTCCTCTTCAAAAAATAGTCCAAAATAGGCGTCATCACAAGCGGCTACAACATTTGTGCCCTTTTGTGCCACATCAATGAGTATTTCTGCAACACAAGCCGCTTCTTTCTTGCTCAAGGTATACCCGGTTGGATTATGGGGGAAATTAAGCATGACAATGATCTTGTCATTTTGTGCCGCCTGTTCCCTGATCACACGCTCGAAACCATCCAGGTTGAAATGGGTCATGGCGTCGTCATAGGATTTGTATTCAGCAAACCGGGCACTATTGCGGACACGGAAAATCATGTTGTAGTTGCCCCATATCATATCCGGCATAACAATAACATCGTTGGCATTTACCCACATATCCGACAAGATTGAAACCCCATGGGTAATGCCGGATGTGACTACGGGCAGACTGACGGCAGTTCCTTCAAGTGACGGATTTTTAATATACAATTCCTTACGCCATTTTTTACGCAGCTCAGGTAGCCCGAATGAGGAAGCATAGGGCAGGTAATCATTCGGTTCAATCTGTGTAATGTACTTTGTCACGGAAGAAAGACTTAAAACGCAACTGCCCTGCTTTGCGATGCCGATGGTAGCATTGACCTTGTCCGCTTTTTCCTTAGCTTCAGCGCTCTGGGTTAAAATACCTTTTGGGAAAAACAGTTTTTTTCCCATGTCAGAGAGCATTTCATATACATGGGGAGCAGCCTGTTCAATGATGTTATTCAATTCCTGGGCACTAGGATTCATGATTTGACCTGTAAATTATAGTATTATCCAATTCAATAAAGGTTCGCACCTAAAAAAAAAACCCTGCAGTCAGACCTAAGGAAGTCCAAGGAAAACTGCAGAGTTTTTACGTGCATTGAATCGGTTGCGTTATCTTCGTTTGGATGCCTTGATGGGGTTAAGTTTCTGTTTTTTGGTTTCGGTGGCGGTTTTAACATGGGTGGCCATATTGCAGTTGCCGTTTTTCCACTTCAAGGCTGGATCAGGTGCCGCAATGCAGTAGATACCGGTGGCAAACTCGGCGCTTCTCTGGCATCCCTTGCATTCATCAACGATGGGAAAGCAACTGCCTTCGTTATAGCTACAGCCCTTGGCTGTCATGAATACACAATCCTGACCTTCTCTAACAGTTGTACAAATCATAATCGTCTTCCTGTTTCATTATTTATAAGAAAGTCTGTGTAACCTACACAGATCTTCCAGTTTTCGTTGTGGGCTGACCACGGTGAAACGCCAGGTCAGCCCGTGGCTCTTATATCATTTTGTCATTGACATTTAATTTTAAATAAACCGATCTTAATATAAACCGGGAAAAATAAACCGTCACCAACTATCATAATGCCTTTGTAATTGTCAACTAATTATTTTTAATTGAATATTCGCCTTATAGCATATTTGAAATTCTGTCTCTTGTGGGCAGATATTTTCTGATGTATAATACAAGAATGTAAAATTCCATAAACCCTAACCATATCCAGCCCAATAATAGTAATCCGGGAAAACCAATGATCATAGACGATGCTGTTCAAGTTCTGAAGATGGAAGCCCAATCTCTTCTGGACCTTATTGAAAAACTTAATATGGATTTTCAAACCCTTGTCAATGCAATCTACAATGCAAAAGGACGGGTCATTCTTTCGGGAATCGGAAAATCGGGCTTAATCGGAAGAAAAATTGCAGCCACTTTAAGCAGTACTGGAACCAATGCCATGTTCCTTCATCCGGTTGAGGCGGTTCACGGGGACCTTGGTATGGTCAGCCGGGATGATATATTCATTGCCATTTCAAATTCCGGTGAAACCGGAGAACTCAACCAGCTTTTGCCGGTAATCCGAAACGTGGGATGCAGGATTGCAGGTTTTACGGGAAAGCCTGAATCCACCATGGCGGGATTCTGCGATATGATCATATACACCGGTGTAAAAAAAGAGGCTTGCCCCTTGAATATGGCACCGACCTGTTCAACCACAGCCCAACTGGCCATGGGCGATGCCCTGGCCGTGGCCTTGATAAAAAAGAAAAATTTTAAAAAGGCGGATTTCATGCGTTCCCATCCCGGAGGTGCACTGGGACAGCGTCTGTCAGGCAAAGTCAGCGAGCTAATGCTTAAAAAATCAGGTGTGCCTTTTGTGCAAACAGGCGCCACCATGGCCCAGGCCCTCGTCAGCATGGATGCCCACCGCCTGGGTGCTGTTTTTGTTCTTGATTCAGCTGACAAACTTATGGGAATACTTACTGACGGAGATGTACGGCATTGGATTGCAAAAGGGGGCGGTACACCCGACACCCTTTTGGTGGATGAGGTGATGACCCGCTCCCCAAGACATCTATCCCCCGATTCCTATCTGTATGATGCCCTTAATTTAATGGAAAAATATGAAATTACGGTTTTGCCGATCCTTGGGGAAAAAGGTTATCTTGAAGGGTTACTGCATCTCCACGATATCCTGGGAAAGGGAACTTTTAAATTTAATGGAGGTACGCAATGAAAAGTATGAACATCAACACCACCATTCCCGTTTTAGGTCCTGCCCGGATTCCATCACCCCTGATTTCCCAGGGAGTAACCCGTGATGGCAAAACCCGGTTTATGAAAGATGAACACAGAATCAGCGTTGATATCAGGGTTGACCGTATTCTTGATGAAAACAAAGACGGTATACTCAGTTTTGAACAGGCCGGCCCACGGGAAAAAATTTATTTTGACCCCAGCAAACTCAAGTGTGCGGTAGCCAACTGTGGAGGACTGTGCCCCGGATTGAACGACATTATCCGGTCGATAGTGCTTGAATTGTACCATGTCTATGGTGTTAAAAATATTTTTGGTATTCGCTACGGGCTCCAGGGTTTTATCCCTAAATACGGCCATGACCTGATTGAGCTTAACCCTCAACGGGTATCAGGCATTCAGAATACCGGCGGGTCCATACTCGGCTCTTCCCGGGGGGGGCAGGATATTGGAGAAATTGTGGATTGCCTGGAACGTATTGGCGTGGGGGTACTTTTCATGGTGGGGGGCGACGGAACATTGATGGCCTCCAAGGCCATTGGGGAAGAAATATTAAAACGCGGATTGAAAATTTCCGTGGTGGGCATTCCAAAAACCATTGACAATGATATCTTCCTGGTTTCTCGTTCCTTTGGCTTTGATTCAGCTGTAGATGTAGCCACCCTGGCAATCAGGGGTGCCCATAACGAAGCCGAAGCCTACCCCAACGGTATCGGCCTGATCAAGCTCATGGGCAGGCATTCGGGATTTCTGGCGGCCACGGCGGCCCTTGCCCAAACTGACGCCAACTTTGTGCTCATTCCCGAAGAAGAAATCCTGCTGCATGGGAAAAACGGACTTTTGGCCGCTGTGGAGCGGCGTCTTGCCCTAAGAAAGCATGCGGTGATCATTGTCGCCGAAGGGGCCGGCCAAAATTTTTTCGAAGACAAGGGTAATGAGCATGATGCATCGGGCAACGTGAAGCTCAAAGATATTGGTCAATTTTTAAAAGCAGAAATCAACGCCTATTTTGAATCCAAAGAGATCCCCATTACTTTGAAATATATTGATCCATCCTACATCATCCGCAGTCTGCCGGCCAACGCCAATGACTCGGTGTTCTGCGGACTGCTGGCAAGGGATGCCGTACATGCGGGCATGGCCGGAAAAACCAATCTGCTTATCAGCTTCTGGAATAATAATTATGTTCATGTACCTATGGATGCCTCAGCCGGAAGGCGCAAAAAGATAGATCCAGCAGGCAGGCTATGGCAGTCGGTTCTTGAATCAACAGGCCAAAATTCACTATTTAGTGTTTGAACGAAAAGTCACCCACCTGCGGCGTTGCTGCACAAACCTGCCAAATTTTAAGATCGGGCCTCACGTACTAAAGTACGCTCCGGTTTCAGCTTTGCTTGCGCCTTGCATCTGGGCAACTTCTCGCCCAAACACAGGTTTTCGTTCAGACACCATTTAACGGTTAATTTCCATAAACCGATTATCCTTTATGGTAATCAGAAACAACGCTTTGTGGGGGGTACCGGTCTCATCAAAACGTGTGCGTCCGGTGGCCCCGTCAAAAATAAATTGCCCCTTTAGAATATCCTTAAGGTGCCTGCCTGAATTAACGTCATCGGCATTGGCTGCCGTAAACAGAATTTGGGCCGTATCATATGCAATGGCTTCTAGAAAGCCGGGTCTTTCCTGATATAAATCCTGGAAGGCCTTATCAAACCATGCGGTTTCAGGATTGGCACTGTCGGAAAAATATCCGTCGCAGATGATGGCGTTTTTATTATACCCTCTGGTCTCCTTTAAAAGGCTGTCCCTGTGCCACAGATTGGTCCCTAACAGGCTAAAGCCCTGGGCGTCATGGTAGACAAGTTGGGGAAGTATCAAATTAATCCTGGACACTGAATCGGGAATAAAGAGTGCCTGAAAACTTAAATCCGTATCCTTGATCAAACTTTTTATGGAATCTGCAAAATCAGTTTGGCTGCCGTCATATACCTGGACAGCCGTTAATTGGCCTTGAAACTGATCAACCATCTGTCTAAACGCCTGCATATAACGATTTCCGTAATTGTTGTCGGGATATAAAACAGCCATTCTGCTCAGTCCCAGTTCATGAAAGACATAGGTACCCAGAGCCTGGACCTGCATTTCAGGGGTTATAAAATTACTAAATATATAATCCCCATATTGCGGAAATTGTGTTTTCGTGGTCAAGGCCATCATTGGAATGCCAAGGGCCTGGGCCTTGTCAGCCGCTTGCCTTGATACAAAAATGGGGCCCAGAATAGAAAAAACATTGTCCTCTCCAAGCTGGTCCACACACATGGCAGCCTGTACGGGATCTGACATACTATCCTTAACCACAATGCTTAAATCCTTAAGGCCGGCTTCAGATAGCCTGGCCAGGGCAAGCTCTATACCGTTCATGGCCTTTTGTCCGTAAAGTTTATACTTCCCGGACATGGGCAAGATGACACCTATCTTCTTTTTATTAAAGTATATGGTTTCCATACCTGCCAAAAGTTCCTTTATCTGCTCGGCCTTGGGATGATCGGGATATTTTTCAAGAAATGCATTCAAAATAGTTGCAGCATTGGCATAATCTTCTTGCTGGACAAATTTGTAACCCGCCCAGTAGTCAAAAAGGTATTGGGGAATGGAAAGATTTTTTATGCCTGAAAATTTTTGAATCTCTTCAGGATCTATTTTGGATAAAAGTCTTTCAACATCATCAAGAATAATCGTTTTGAAAACAACGTCATGACCGGCCTCTGGCCTTTGGGTGAGATCAAAGGCATGGTTGTAGATGAGCAGGGCATCCTGGACAGCGCCTTGATCACTTAAAATTCTGGCCTGATTGATAAGTTCAGGGACAGTTGCCTGCTTGGGCACCGAAGTGTGTACCGGCATCTGAGGCGATTGAGGAGCTGAGGGAACTGGAATGGCATGTTTAGAACATCCGGTAAAAAAAACAAGTGCCATTAAAAGACAGAGAGAAATAACAGATTTTATGTGTTTTGCATAAGTCATGAAACTACCATTTGGGGTATTGTTGTTTACAATCGTCTCTTCAAAAAAGAGAAATATTATCAATACAGCAACTCTAAATTTAATACAGTAT
Source organism: uncultured Desulfobacter sp. (assembly GCF_963675255.1). Classification (GTDB taxonomy): domain Bacteria; phylum Desulfobacterota; class Desulfobacteria; order Desulfobacterales; family Desulfobacteraceae; genus Desulfobacter. The sequence goes on along the minus strand of NZ_OY775937.1, from coordinate 2,354,402 downwards.
TATCTTTCCTACTTGCTTTTTTCTTGCTCTTGCTCTTGCTCTTAATCATGCTCTTGCTCTGAGTATTTTCGAGCATGATTAAGAGCATGATGGCGGACCGACTCAAATTTAGAATTGCTGTTATCAATATCAGGATATAAGGCCACAGCCCTTATCTCAAAAAGTCTTTTGCCGTTTTAATTGCTTTTTCTATCTCCTGGGCATTAACCCAGATCAAATCCTTTTCCTTGTTAAACCAGGTGAACTGACGCTTGGCATACCTGCGGGTATCGCGTTTAAGCAACCGTACCGCCTCTTCAAGGCTGACTTCTCCTTTTATATACATCCCCATATGCCGGTAACCGATTGACTGCATGGATTTCAATTCCAGGGAATAGCCCTGGCTGACAAGAGTTTTCACCTCATCAAGCAGACCCTGGGCCATCATAATATCCACACGCCGGTTGATCCGGTCATATAATAATTTTCTATCCATGTTAAGACCAAAGGTAAGGCTTTCGTATCGATCTGATTTGAAATCATGAATCTGCCGGCATTGGGAAATGGGAACCCCAGTGGTTAAAAATACCTCAAGGGCCCTTACAATTCTGAATCCGTCATTGGGATGGATCTTTTCCGCAGCCTTTGGATCACATTTTTTCAATTGTTCATGAAGTGCCGGACCGCCATTTTCTTCAAGGGTCCGATTCAGTTTATCAAGGGTTGCCGGGCAGGCAGGTTGTCCTCTGAACAGGCCATGGAGTAACGCCCTGATATAAAATCCGGTTCCGCCGGCCACCACAGGGACCCTGCCACGTTTTACAATATCGGAAATAGCTTGGTCTGCCAAGGCGCTAAAACGTTTTGCATCAAAATTATCTGCCGGATCAAGGAAGTCTACCAGGTGGTGTATGGCGAGCTGTCTTTCCCTTTCATCGGGCTTGGCAGTCCCAATATCCATATATTTATAGATCTGCATGGAGTCTGCACCAATAATCTCGCCATTCAGTTCCCGGGCCAGGGCAATGGCAAAACCTGTTTTTCCAATGCCTGTGGGGCCGCATATAGTTATAATTTTTGTCATGCACAAATAATTTTGTTCTTCAGGTATTCAACCAAAAAGAGCTTGAGAGCTTGTATTTTTTTATAAAAAAGTCTGTGCAACCTACACAGATCTTTAAACCTAGGGTTGACAATATTCAGCGAAACGTTTTATATCATGATTCTCAAAAAATGAGAATTATTAAAGCTTTCACAGGAACGATCTACCAGGTAAAGAACTTATGTGCAAGGACGGGCCTATTTTTAAGCTTAAAAAGATTAATTAGACCCCAAAAGAGTATTAACCACGCAGGGTTCGGGCGCTTCGTTTTTTTTACCGAACGTCTGCTATTCTTTATTGACAAGGATACAATGCTGAGATAAGGTAAGTCTCCAAATTGTAAAGGTGACTTTGATAGTGAAGACGGTTTGTCTTAAGATAGGTTAAATGAGTAACGAGCAGTTATAACAAACTTTTTTAGGAGGATTGATTAAATGGCAACACTTGAATTTAACGGGAAAACATTCGAAATAGATGAAGATGGATTTCTTCTTGATTACGGGATGTACAATGAAGAGTGGGTAAAATATGTACAAACCCAGGAAGGCATCGACGAGATGACCGACGAACACTGGAAGCTTGTTCAGGTTCTCCAGGACTACTACGAAAAAAACGGTATTGCTCCCATGGTTCGTGTTCTCTCCAAGCTCACCAAGTTCAAACTGAAACACATCTATGAACTGTTCCCCTCCGGACCTGGTAAAGGCGCTTGCAAAATGGCTGGCCTTCCGAAACCGACCGGTTGTGTATAGTGAAAAAATATTTTAAGTTTTTAACTTAAATTGATAAAGGCCCTGTTTAAATTAAACAGGGCCTTTGTTTTTCATAAATGTTCGACCAGCACCTCATATTTGCCTATTTTGGCCTGCTCACATAACATTATCCCAAATAGACAAATCTAAGGCACTGGATCAAACATTTACAATAGTTAGTCGAATATTTATAAATTTGGAAATTTTTCAACCAGATGATAGAAGACCAGACAAGAAAAACCATCCTTAATCGGATCCAGGCTGATTTCCCCATTCATCCAAGGCCCTACAAAATTCTGGCCGAAGAGCTGGGGCTAAGTGAAGATCAGCTCATAGACGAAATTGAGCAGATGAAACAAGAGATGATTATCCGCAGGATCGGCGGAAATTTCAGCCCTGACCGCTTAGGGTTTTATTCTACCTTATGCGCGGCCCGGGTGGACGCTGACAAAATTGAGCTGTTCGCCACGACCGTTAATACTTTCAGTGGTGTGACCCATAATTATCAAAGGGATCATCAGTACAATATCTGGTTTACATTTATTGCGCCTTCAATTCAAGAAATCGAAGAAAGCCTTAAAATTATTTCACAAAAAACCGGTGTGACCGAAATTCTCAACCTACCGGCCACCCATGTATTTAAAATAGCAGCTAATTTTAAAGTCTGACCCATTTAATTTATCGCAGGTGTCATAATGCAAAACATCCGTGTGAACCTGGTCATCCAAAACTGCCCTGTGAATCGGTTTGCGCATAATCTGGCCCTGACGGTTAAAAATGTTTCTGCTGCAGCCCGGCACAACTGTGATTTTGTTGTGTTCCCTGAAATGAACCTTACAGGTTATGCCCCCTCAGATTTAAGTAATGCCGTTGCCCTTGATTCCGGATGGATGGATGAACTGAATCGGCTCGCACAAAAACACAACATTGCCATACTAACCGGACTTGTTGAAAAAGCGGATTCGGCAAAAACTTATGCCACCCACCTGGTATTTCGTCCGGATCGTCCGGTTGCCCTGTACAGAAAAATTCATTTATCTCCATTTGAGGCACCCTATTTCAGCCGTGGAGATGATGTAGAAGTCTTTCAATTCAAAGGTGTAAATTTTGGAATCCAGCTTTGTTACGACGCCCATTTCCCGGAATTGTCCACGGCCATGGCATTAAAAAAAGCAGATATTATTTTTATTCCCCATGCTTCTCCAAGAGGAACGCCTGGGGAAAAAAGTGCATCCTGGAAGCGTCATTTAACGGCCCGGGCATTTGACAATGCAGTGTTTGTGGCAGCCGTTAATCAAGTCGGTAAAAATGATGCAGGCCTTAATTTCCCTGGAATTTCGATGATGGTCGGTCCTGACGGATTTTTGGCAGGTGAAAACATCGCATATGAAAACAAGATGAACATTCATGAATTGGACATATCATTACTTGAACACATCCGCACCCATAAAATGAGGTATTTCCTGCCCAACAGGCGGAGCAATCTCATTGAAGATTCCTAATGCAGCATGGCACACAACAGCGTTTTGTCTTTATTTTTTACTGTGTTTTAGTTTCTGCGCGCCGGGCAAATCTTTAACAAGGGCGTTGCGGTTCTGGATATAGGCGTTACGCATGGCGGTATAAGGATCTATTGAGGCTTTTTTGAAGGCTTCATACTCTCCGATGTGAAATGATATCCAGTTCACCTTTTCAAGCCCCCAACTCCCCCAGGACAATTCCCAGGGCTGAGCATAATTTATGGGATTGATAAACCAGTCCCCTGTCCTGCCTACGGCATCCCTCAACGAACTGGGACCAAGAACGGGCAGCATGAGGTAAAATCCGTTACCAATACCGTATGAGCCAAGGGTTTGGCCAAAATCTTCATCCTGAAATCGGATGCCCACATATTTTTGAGCAAAATCATTTAATCCGCCAAAACCAAGGGTTGTATTGATGAAAAAGGCTGAAAATTCCATACCTGCGGCTTCGCCTTTACCCTGGAGCAGTTTATTGACAAAACGGATGGGAAAAAACAGGTTATTAAAAAAATTGTTAACCGCTTTACGGGCAAAGGAGGGAACGACACGGGCGTACCCCTTTGTTATGGGCTTTAAGCCATACATGTAAAGTTTATCGTTAAAGACGAAAACAGCACGGTTAAACCCTTCAAGGGGATCTGCTACTATGGAGTGGGTGCCCTGATCTGCTTGATCCTCCTGAAAAATATCTGCTTCAAATTCATCATCCTCTGCCGTATCTGCCCGGACGGATAGACCGGTTGCCTGGTCAGAGGCGGGATTAGAGCCTGAGAAAGATGCCGTTTGTCCGATTTGATCAGCTGTGTTTCCGGCAGCGACCGGACATGTGATCAGTGTCAGGATCATAATTATAAAAACCGGATAAAATTTCATAGATATTACTCCTGCAATTTTCCTCAATGATCATCTTTAAAGATAAATTTTCTGACCAGTGATTCAATATCTAGGGCGGATTCAGTATTATTAATCGATTCTTCCTCTTCAAGCATGATATCAGAGCCGCCTGGAGAAATGGAAATATATTTTTCACCGATGATGCCTGCGGTTTTAATGGAAGCAATACTGTCTTCGCTGAGTTGTATCCCCTCGTTTATCCTGAAGGAAACCTTTGCCTCCAGACGCTCTTTGTCCAGCGTAATATCAGAAACATTGCCGATCTCAACTCCTGCCATCTCAATGCCGGCACCGTTTTTCAAACCGCTTACAGAGGTAAAATATGCATACAGCGTATACCCCTTGGCGTTGAACATCGAAACACCGCCCAGGACGATTGTAAGATACCCCGCACACAAAAGGCCGATAAGAACAAAGAGGCCTACATATAACTCCTTACTAATTGATTTCATAACCTGTCCTTAATTTTTAACATATCATTCGATCATCAATTTTTTAGGTAAGTTGATCATCGAATATCAGGCCTCTTTTCCTGAGATAAACGCCTTTACGATCTCATTATCAGTTTGAGAAATCCCGTCACTCTTTCCAAAATAAATAATTTTACCCTGGTCAAGCATAGCCACACGCTGTGATATAGTAAATATCTCCGGAATGCCATGACTGACAACAACTGCGGTAAAGCCGAATTCTTTCTGGTATGTAGAAATCATGGCATGAACACTGTTTCTTCTCACCGGATCAAGCCCTGACGTAGGTTCGTCAAAAAGCACGGCATCAGGCTCGGTAATGAGAGCCCGGGCAAGGGCCACACGCTTTTTTATCCCTCCGGACAACTGGGCCGGATATTTATTTTCGTGGTTGCTGATCTCCAGCATCTGCATTTTTTCCTTAACCCGCTGTCGGATCTGACCCATGGGTACCTTTCGTTTCTCGGTTAACGGCAGAGCAATATTTTCCCACACCGTTAAGAAATCAAACAGCGCATTGTCCTGGAACATATAGGATATCTGCCTGTGAAACCGATGTCTTTGCCGCTGGTCCATTTGATTCGTGGGCATCCCATCCACGCAAACCTGACCTGAATCCGGCTGCATCAGACCAATAATATGTTTGAGCAACACAGATTTTCCGCAACCGCTTTTACCGATTACACACGTCACCAGACCCTTTTCAATGGCAAGATTGACGCCGTCAAGCACATTGTTGCCTGAAAAACTTTTGTGAATATCTATCAGTTCAATAAAAGGCTGATCCATGATTAAACCAGAAAAAAAGTGATAATGTAATCAGAAACCAGAATGAGGATACAAGAATTGACAACCGCATTGGTGGTAGCCAAGGAGACGCTTTTAGCGCCCTTCCCTGCCTGGGCCCCTGAAATATGAGCAAAAAAACCCTTGTAGCAGCACATGGTAGAAACGATCACGCCAAATACCAGGGCTTTAACAAAACCGCCAGCGACATCGGCAAATTCAATGCTTCGGATCACTCTGTCCATATATATATAACGGTTGACACCCAACATCATGACGCCGGACAGAAAACCACCGAATATGCCTGTAACATCAAAAAGAGCGGTTAAAAGCGGAAAACTGATAATGGACCCTGCCAGGCGCGGGGAAAAGGTAAACCGCACCGGATGGATGTCCATGGTTTCAAGGGCGTCAATCTGTTCTGAAATCCGCATGACACCGATCTCCGCAGCCATGGCTGACCCGGCCCGGGCCGCAATCATGATGGCGGACAGCACAGGCCCAAGTTCACGGATAAGGGTGATTGCAACAGCTGATCCAAGGGTCGCTTCGGAGCCGTAATCCACCAGGGTGTAGTATCCTTGAAGCCCAAGCACCATGCCGGTGAATATGGCGGTTAAAACAATGACAAACATAGATTTAGCCCCAATAAACCACACCTGTTCCATAATCTTGGAAATTTGAACAAAGGGAACAAAATTCAGGCAGATACCCTGAAAAAAAAAGATTGATATCCGGCCAATGGATCGGGTGCCGTCAATGGAGGCTAAACCTAATTTTTCAATACGTTGTTTGAACATAGTGCATAACTTATAGGCATTCTTTTTTCAAATGACAAGGGGTTTAAGGCCCATGATCGGAATAAAACCTTCCAAAATATGGTTTATAAGTTTCATTCGTATTCAAGGCGTGACAATGTAATCATATTGTTCCTGATGCTCATTGTCACAACGAAGAAGACGGATGAAAAAGCAAACCATATGGGAGGTTTTATTTTTATTATGGGCCTAAACAGGCTCTTGTTTCTCCAACGAAGAAATTGGGAAAATCAGCATTCTGTAACAGCCTGTCGACTGATGAGCCCCACTTCTCTATTATATGAAAGAACTAAACTAACCAGTTAGTTTCTTTCATGATTTATTGTGGCCTAACCTCGGTGAAAGACCAGGTCGGCCATGGCCGTTCTTGAGATAAACCAAATGAATTGTTGATTTTAACTTAATTTTATCTTATTCCTGAAATAACGGTTCAAATAGCCAAAGGCTATATCACTTTTTTAGATAAAAGTATAAAAAAATCTACAAATACATATTTTAATTTTATAGATATAACTCACTTATATGAAAGCAAAATTAACGATATGGGATTCTTTATTTATTCTATCGTGAAATTATGAATATAAAAAAACATATTCGATAAATTTTACAAGGAGAAACAAAAGAAGATGAAAAATTTAAGAAAAACCCTTTTAGTCATGAGTTTTTTAATGATTCTATTGTTAGTGGCGGGCAATGTTAATGCCGCTCCAGTCACACTTTCTAATGCACCGGATTATGACTGGTATAAAGGATGCGCGCCGACATCCGCAGCCATGATGATGGGCTATTCCAACCTGGCTCTTTTTGGGGTCACCGTACTTGAACTGACCGGCGGAACAGAAGTTCCTGTACCTGCGAGCATACTTCTTCTCGGGGCCGGCCTTATCGGCATTGTCAGAAGTCAAAGGCGACACTCTTTTTCCTGATCCGCTATGTCCGGCAAGGGAATGTTGACCATGAAAAAATTTCTGCAAGGTTGGTTTAACGGGGTCAAGGCATTCCGGAACCAAGTAGGGAGCACATTTAAGCATGGAAAAGTCTGACACGATACTTGGCATTGATGCCGGATCTGTATCCGTTCATCTTGCCGTTATTGATATGAACGGCAATCTTTTGCATAAAACATCTGAATACCACCATGGCGATGTCAGGGCATGTATTACAAAAATGCTGACCCATAAAATCCTTTCATCCGTGACCCATGTGGCTAAAACGGCATCCACACCGGCCGATGTCAATGCAACGATCAGTGTTGACGAACAGGTGGCTGTCATACGCAGTGCACGTCACATACATAAAGATTTCAGCGCTATTCTGCATGTGGGCGGAGAAAAATTTTTCCTAAGCCTGTTCGACACCCATGGTAACTATAGAGGTCAGCGGATTAATTCAGGGTGTGCGGCAGGCACCGGTGCATTTCTGGATCAGCAGGCAGGACGGATTCATTTAAAGGGATCGGCGAAGATTTCATCTCTGGCCATTGAAAACCTTGGTCGGCGACCGGATATCGCCACCCGGTGCGCGGTGTTTGCAAAAACAGATCTGATCCATGCCCAACAGCAAGGCTACGACCTTAAACAGATCTGTGACGGACTTTGTTACGGGCTTGCCAGGAACATTGCCAATACCTTGTTCAAACAGGAAATTCCGGAAAAAGAGATCATATTCTGCGGCGGTGTTGCCAAAAACAAGGCTGTTAAGAAACATCTTGAATCCATTATCGGCAAACCCCTTGTCAAAGGCGAGCATGCCCTGGTTTATGGGGCCATGGGCGCAGCATTGTGTCTTGCCGATGAAATGATAAAGACCCATGTACCTGCCCGGTCATTAAATAATATCAGCAATTTTTTTATAGACCGAAAAAAAACAAAAGGAGTGCTTAATCCGGCCCTTGACCTTACCCTGTCTGATTATCCGGACTTTTCATCCGTTAAAATTCTTGATTTTGAATCCGTTGAAATTGAAAGTTTCAAACCCATTAATAACTGTGCTGCTGTCACAGGCTTTTTAGGCCTTGATGTGGGTTCCACCAGTACCAAAAGTATTATTATTGACCAGGATGGTGAGCCTGTTGCCGGATTTTACACCCGGACCGCATCACAACCTGTGGAAGCAGTCCAGCGCATATTTAAAGCCTGTGATCATCTCATGGCTGAAAAAAAGGTTATTTTCCAGATCCAGGGATGTGGCACCACAGGCTCCGGCCGGCGCATTTCCGGCAAAATCATTGGTGCGGACTTAGAACCCGATGAAATCACGGCCCATGCCACCGCCGCCGTGAATCTTCACCCGGATGTGGATACCATCATTGAAATCGGGGGCCAGGATGCCAAATTTACTCTGGTTAAAAACGGCCAGGTCACTTCATCGGTTATGAATGCGGTGTGTGCCGCAGGTACGGGCAGCTTTATCGAGGAACAGGCCATGCGCCTTAACTGCCCGTTATCTGAGTATTCCCACAGAGCACAAGGCATTGCGGCGCCGGTATCCAGTGATCGGTGTACTGTTTTCATGGAAAGGGATATCAATTATTTTTTTGCCGAGGGGTATGGAAAAAACGAAATTCTGGCATCCGTCCTTCACTCGGTATGCGACAACTACCTGACCAAGGTTGCCAATATTGCCCAAATCGGTGACCGGATCGTGTTCCAGGGAGCCACGGCCCGAAACAGGGCCCTTGTGGCAGCCTTTGAACAAAAATTGAATAAGCCCATCCATGTGTCCCGATACTGCCATCTAACCGGCGCCCTTGGCATTGCCCTGATGGCCAGACAGATGAAGGAACAAGGTGAGCTGTCTAAATCGAATTTCAGGGGTTTTGACCTATGGAAAGAACGTATTCCGGTGCGACAGGAGGTTTGCCGACTTTGCACCAATCATTGCAAGATCACCATCGCTGAAGTAAAAGGAGAGACCCTTGCCTATGGATTTTTATGCGGCAGGGATTATCAGACTAAAAAACGGATGAAATCTTCAGATCATTTTGATCTTTTAGGGCTTAGAAAAAAAATATGCCAAAAAATCCTGCCATTACCGCCCGATTCTAAAGACAATGGAATGAATATAACCATCGGTCTTCCCGATGCCCTTCACATGGTCCAGGATCTTGATTTCTGGCAGATTTTTTTCAAGGAACTCGGATTGACTGTGGTGACCAGTCGCAAGTGTACGGATCCTGTCAAACAGGGTAAACAGATTGCCGGCGCCGAATTCTGTGCGCCTGTACTTGCACTCCACGGCCATGTGCAGTTTCTTGAGGATAAATGCGATTATATTTTTCTGCCCTTTTATTTCGAAGATAAAACCGGAGAAAAAGGATTGCGGCGTCATCATTGCTACTATACCCAGTTTACGCCGGCAATTTTAAGCCACCTGACAAACCAGGAAAAAATACTGTCTCCCATGGTCAGATATCTGTATACAAGCTTTTATACAAAAAAGCAGTTATATGACACATTTAAAAAAATCGGTGCAAATCTATCCTTTTTTGACATATCATCTGCCTGGGATCGGGCGCTGTCGGCCCAAAAGAACATGGAGAGCGCCCTTACCGGTCTGTGGGCGTCCCAAGGATCTGCCGATAGGGCCAACGTGCTGTTGCTGGGCCGCCCCTATACGATTTTATCTTCTGCCATGAACAATGGCATCCCAGACATTTTTGCCAATCTGGGAATAAAAACATTTTACAATGACATGATTGACATGGAAGGCATTGATTATTCGCCCATTGAACCATTGCTCAAGCAGATTCACTGGAAACATGCGGCCCAAAATCTAAAAGCAGCTTTCCTTGCCGCCTCAACACCAAACTTGTATCCAGTTTACATTTCATCTTTCAGATGTGCACCTGATGCCTTTGCCGTGGATTACTTCAAGGAGATCATGGCATCGGTAAATAAACCCTATCTGGTGCTTGAGCTGGATGAACACGATTCCAGTGTGGGATATGAAACCCGTATTGAAGCGGCTGTCAGGGCGTTTGAAAATCACAGGCGACAGGGTCAGCCCCCTCAAATCACAAACACGTCTTTATTTATTCCAAAATTTGATAAAAGGATTGAACAGAAAACCGTCATTTTCCCTAACTGGGATGCCATCACAGGTCACCTCATTATCAATATCATCAAAAATGGAGGGTACAATGCCATATTGATGGAAGAAAACCAGGATACGCTTAAAAAAGCACTTTTGACAAATACCGGCCAGTGCCTGCCCTTAAATGCCGTGGCATCAGGATTTATCCATACCGTTGAAAAAAACAGGCTTTCCCCGGAAAACACGGTTTTATGGCTGAATCATTCCGACATTGCCTGCAATATAAAAATGTATCCCTACCATATCCAAAAAATTTTGACCCGTCATGGAAAAGGTTTTGAAAAAGCCAGGGTCTATTTAGGAGAACTTTCATTTTTTGACTTGGGTCTCAAGGCGTCAACCAACACCTATTTTGCCTATATGTTCGGCGGACTTTTCAGGAGCATCGGCTGCAGAATCAGGCCATATGAAATAAATAAAGGGCAGACCAATGCGACGTTGCGCACCGCAGGTTCCATCATGGGCACGGCATTTCTCACAGGCGGATCAAAGGAAAAGGCCCTTAAGGAAATCATGTCCATGTTTGAACAAATCCCTGTAAAAAAAGAAACACGCCCCAAGGTAGGAATCTTCGGGGATCTGTATGTCAGGGACAACCGGATAATGAATCAGAACCTGATTCAGTTCATTGAGGATAATGGCGGAGAGGTCGTGACCACGCCTTATTATCAATATGTTCAAATCATAGCCAATGCCTATTTTAAAAAATGGTTCAAAGAGGGCAAATACTTTAGCCTGATTTCAAACAAGGCCCTTCTGGCAGCCGTAAAAACAATGGAAAAAAAATATTATCCTTTTTTTGCGCCGTTTTTCAATGAAACAGAACTCAAGGTAAATGCGTCCTATGAACATATCCTTGAAACCTACGGCATGCTGCCCGAACATACCGGCGAGTCCATGGATAATTTGCTCAAGATCCACTATATTGTAAATGAACATCCAGATTTAGCCCTTCTGGTTGCCGTTAATCCGGCATTTTGCTGTCCGGGCCTTGTCACCGAGGCCATGGCCTCACAGATTGAAAAAAAGGTCGGGGTTCCGATTATCAATATTACCTATGATCTATCCGGAGGAAACAAAAACAAGGTGGTGGTACCTTTTCTTAAATATTTGAGAACATCCGCCTATTCCCAGAGCCGTAGGGCCTCTGTCTGACGTTTGGCCGGCAGGTACGCTTTAATTTCAGGATATCTTTTTATAAAATCATTCTGAAATTGAATGCGTTTGACATTAAACCAGTTGTGGGAGTCGACAGCCCTGCGGTAACGCAGATAATATTCATCATAATTTTTTAGAGAAACTGTACTTTCCGCATTGATTATGGCGTCAAGATTCTGCAAACAGAAACGCAGCAGGGTTTCAAACGTATCCAAATAATTTTCAAGGCTTTTAAAGTGCGCAATCACGATGCGGTTGCTATAGAATTGTTTGATTTCATACACCCATTGCAAATCCTTTTGGGTGAAAAAATCACTATGATTTTCCACAAACTCAATTATTTGTTTAATGGCAGCCTGATTATCATACATGATCTGGCGAATTTTATTTATAAATACAATATTTTGCTCAAGCTTATATGACTTTGAGTGAACCTTGGACTGCTGTTCAAGTTTAACGAGGCCTTTATCCAGGCTCTGGGTGGTCTGCTTGAGGATTTCACTGTAGCGAATGAGTTGCCGGGTAACAGGTGGCAAGTTAGCATATTTATATTTTGCCTTCATTTTGGAATGAATAAAGATTTCGCCGGCAGTCACAAGGAAAAAACAGACCAAAAAAATCATTAACAGGGTCAGGCTGTGATCTTTTCTGGATTTAAATATAAAATAAGGCGTGGTTACAGGCGCTGCGAATACGATGGCAGCCCACCATTTAGGAAGGCTTCGACGTTTGCATTCGAAAAACATCAGGCCGGATAAAATAAAAATAAAAAGAAAATAAATATAAAACACGTGTTAACGTTTCCTATGGGTTAATTTTCCCTATGAGACTTGACGGCATAACCAACGCCATCAGACTGCACTGTAACAGCACCCATCAAATCCGTTCGAAGAATTGAAACCTTGTTTCGCCTATACCGATGTAAAACCGTCAGGCAGGGGAATTTATGTCTATTCATATATCCGCACGATATTATTACTCCTGCCGGGCTTACTTTATCAAGGAAAATTTTACTCGAACTTGAGCAACTGCCATGATGGGGAGCCATAAGAATATCGGCTTCAAGATTGAAATTTTTTGAATGCACCAAGTTCTTTTCTCTTTTCTTTTCAATATCACCTGGAAAGAGCATGGAAAAGGATAAAAAATCAAGCCGGGTAATAAGACTGTTATTATTGCGATTTTCAGAAAAATTAAGGCTTTTTCCGCCAAGAATGCTTATCTTGACCTGATTCCATGAAAATATACTTGGATCAGGGCCCGGGACATGAATCCGGATGCCTTTTTTGTCAGCGATACGCATCAGCCTTTTGAAAAATACAGATGGGGACGTATCATTATTTTTTATCCATTGCCTGACCCTGAAGTTCTCGAAAATAAAAGAAAGGCCATTCATGTGATCACTGTCCGGATGTGTCAGAATGACGGCATCAAGTGCCAAAATCCAGTTCTTCCACAAAAAGGGACCCACAATATACCGACCGGTATCAAAACTGGAACGTCCACCAAATCCGCCGGCATCAATGAGCAGGGTTTTCCCGTCAGGCGTAATGAGAACAGTTGCATTACCCTGCCCGACATCCAGGGTATGCACCACAAGTTTTCCCGGACAAAATCTTTTTAACATCCCCTGGCTTGTTGATACGATGCCGGCTGCAGTCAAAAAAAAGGTCAGGTATATGGCCCGCTTATTTTTTTCCATAATTGCAAATCCAAAACAAAGTATTAATGCATAATAGATTATAATTTCAATTGGCCGTGGTGTGACCACCCTGGCCCAGGTCCAGTCAAAGCTGACAATCCAATGAATGAGCTGAAGACAATATGAAAGAATGTAGATATCTAAAGTTAAAAAAAGGTGGGCAGGGCCAGGCCAAAATTCCATAGACATTAGTCCTGCCAATCCCAAAGGAAGGCATAAAAAGCCGATCACAGGGATCATGAAAAGGTTGGTCACCACCTGGACCATGGAAAACATATTAAAATAAAACGCTGTTACAGGGGCTGAGCCAATCCCTGCAAACACGGTTGTCAAAATCGTTAAACAGATTTTTTTAATCCATTTATTTTCCGGCATGCCCAAGGTTCTCCCCCAAAAAATAAAGCCTGAAATAATAAAAAAAACACAGACAAATGAGAGTTGAAAAGAGATGGAAAACAAGGCCCCGGGATCAATAAGAAGAATCAGACTTGCGGCAAAGTAAAGGGTGTTTAAAGCATCTTTTTCCTTTTCAATGAGAAATGACGTTAAAAAGACCGCTGCCATGATCAATGCTCTTTGGGTAGATGGTGAGAACCCGGCAAAAAAAGCATAGGCAGTCAAAGGCAGGAGAGTGAGAAGGCCTGCTGTTTTCTTTGCATGGCCTGTTATGACAAGAGACGGTTGCCGGTTTAATATAATGATAAAAATAGAAAAAAAACCGAATCCGACAAGAGACATGTGTAAACCTGAAACTGCCAAAATGTGTGAAAGACCAGCTTTGGAAAAATTATCACGGGTTTTTTCATGAATCATCTCTTTTTGCCCTGTAACCAGCGCTGCAAGAACAGCCTCGGCCTGGCTATAAAAAAAATCAGGCTGACTTTTAGCTGTATTTTGAGCGACTTTAGCAACATGGTATGAAAAGCGGTCCCGGGTCCTTTGCAAAAGTTGCATGACCCGGGTAAAGGAACTGCTGATAACCTCGCCTGTTTGCACAATGGTACGTGAATTAGCGTAAATGTTGCCGGTTATACCTTTAAGACGCATCCTGAATTTGTAATCATACCCTCCGGGGTTGGAAAAATTACGTATCGCCCTGATTTTTGAAGTAACGATAATGTGTTCGCCAAAAAGCAAGGGTGCTACTGCTTGTTTTGAAGAATCATGATACACGGTTAAAATCAATTTCCCAACAGCGGTATCAGTACCAATATTGGTGCAATTTAAAATGTATCTGGTTTTATTCTGATATTTTTTAGGAAGAGAGATAATTATACCTGAAATCTGGTGAGATTCACCATTGCAAAACCTTGCAATGTGCTGATCGGAATAATCAGGTGCGCAAATGCCCGCCATGCGAAATACTGTCAAGCCAAAGGCTGCAAGGCATGATAGAAAAATAAATTTATCAGGTTTGAATAAAATAAAGAGAATTGCCGCGGACAGACACACCGTAATAACGCATATCCAGGGCGAAACCAATGTCCAGCTACCTGCGATAGCACCGGTTACAAAAGACAGAAGGACAAAAAACATTGGCGCAAGTGTTAGCTTATGCCTAATGTTCACTTATGTTCTCCTTGGATGAGGGATCTCTCAGGATGAGATTCTTTTAATATCGGCTCCCAAACCTTCAAATTTCTTTTCAATGGTCTCATAACCCCGATCCATATGATAAACACGGCTGATAACAGTGGTTCCTTGTGCAATCAAGCCTGCAATCACAAGGGAAGCACTGGCGCGAAGATCCGATGCCATAACAGGTGCACCCTGAAGATGAGACACACCCCGAACGTTGGCGATATTACCGCCGGAAATTTTGATATCAGCACCCATGCGCAGCAACTCATTGGCGTGCATAAACCGATTCTCAAAGATGGATTCATGAATCATGCTGTTACCCTGGGCGATGGTCATCAGTGCCATGAACTGGGCCTGCATATCAGTGGGAAACCCAGGGTACGGCAAGGTTTTTATGTCAATACTTTTGATAGTTTCGCAGCCTTTAATATGTATCCTGTCCTCAAAAGTGTCAACAATCGCCCCTGTGGCCTTAAGTTTACTGATAACACCGCCTAAATGATCCGGCACACAGTCTCGGATTACCACGTCTCCCATAGTAGCTGCGGTAGCCGCCATAAAAGTGCCGGTTTCAACCCGATCCGGTATCACACGGCAGGTCGCACCATGAAGGCGACTCACCCCGTCAATAGTGATAATGGGGGTACCAGCACCACTGATGTTGGCTCCCATCCGGTTTAATGCGTCTGCCAGGCATACAATTTCAGGCTCCCTTGCCGCATTTCTCAGCGTGGTTTGCCCCTTGGCTATAACTGCTGCCATCATAAGATTTTCTGTACCGGTCACGGTGGGAATGTCAAAATAGATTTCGTTTCCGATCAACCCTCCTTCAGCCTTTGCTTCAATGTATCCACCGGCAATTGAAATGGTAGCACCCAGCGCTTCAAGACCGGAAAGATGCATATTAACAGGACGGGCACCAATGGCACACCCTCCGGGCATAGAGACCTTAGCCCGACCGAACCTTGCCACAAGCGGACCTAATACCAGAATAGAGGCGCGCATCTTTCTAACCAGCTCATATTCAGCCTCTATTTTATCGATTCCGGACCCATCAACAGTAAATGTGTGACCTTCAAATTCACAGGACGCCCCAATATCTTCAAGAAGCATAAGTATTGAGGAGATGTCCTTCAACCGGGGTACATTTTCAAACGTGGAGACTCCATCCACGAGAATACTTGATGCAATAAGTGGAAGCGCAGCATTTTTGGCGCCGCTGATAAAGACCTCTCCTTTTAGCTGCCGGCCCCCGATTATTTGTATTTTATCCATTAAATAATTTCATTCCTGACTTGAAAGGAGAATTAATAATTGAAAAAGTGCTGGCAATTATCCATATTACTATCGTAACCATTTATAAATATTAGCGTCTTTTAGCATATAATCTTAACTTTTAAAACATGTTTTGCCGTAAGCTATTTTAGAGGATGTCGGCAACATTTTAATAGTGTTTATTTTTTTACTTAACCGTTTAACCAGCCATTCTGCAATGTATTTTTTAATTATGGCTGGATTTATGTTCCCATTTTATATTGATGCAATATCAAAAATGGTGGTCCGCATAAAAAACGGGGTTTCATTTGAGTAAAAAAACTCTGAAACCCCGTCTTTTTTGAATGGTACCGAAGAAGGGACTTGAACCCCCACGCCTTGCGGCACTAGATCCTAAGTCTAGCGTGTCTACCAGTTCCACCACTTCGGCAAAGCAAAAAATTTTAACAATTCTTATAATTGGTTATCAACCAAAATGTCAAGGCTCAAATATAAAAATCGAAAATATACAAACTAAATTAAAAAGGCCCTGATAATCGTAACGATAGTCAGAGCCTTTTAAAAAATAATCCGGCGACGTTCTACTCTCCCACATAGTCTCCCATGCAGTACCATCGACGCTAAAGAGCTTAACTTCCGTGTTCGAGATGGGTACGGGTGTGGCCTCTTCGCCATCGTCACCGGATTAAACTGAAATTATTTAATCTGTTGCAGTAAATATTAAGCTTGCTATGTCATTATGTTTAAGCAAAATTTCGCAAAATGTG